>CAYXFO010000125.1:0-10843 GCA_964464255.1 uncultured Pirellula sp. | reverse complement strand
ACGATCAGGACTTTGGCCATGGCCTCATCTTCCAAATCTCCCAAGGGCATGCCATGCTCTTTGAGAAACTTGATCAGATACTCGCGGGGGATGCGGCGGTCTTGCGAACCGGGGATGCGGTACCCCTTGAGTCGGCCGGAGTCGAACCACTTGCTGACGGTTCGGGGGGCCACCTTGCAGATCTTCGCGACCTGGCCTGTGGTGAACACCTTCATATTATTGGTCTCCGTTACCTTCCAATTGAGTGTCGAGTCAGCGCCATCGCTTTCGCAACAGCGTCAGACAGTAGTTGCCCTTGTCGCAACATTTCCGAACCATCGACCTTCAGTGAGTGTCAGTCAATGATCAGAAATGTGAACAACTGGGTCAGGGCACATTTCAAATCCAGGACACTTTCACAAACTTAACGACGTTCAGCTCCATCCTCACGCCTTCAATTTGTGGACCTGGTCGCAGCACTGCCAACCGAAGAGTTTGAATCCGATAAGAACAGAACTCCGCACCCCTACTACGCAGTGTTCTAATCTGATCAACTCTCGATGGGCCGTTGCCATCAAGTCGGAGATAGAAGAATATCTTTAGACGTGGAACCAAACGACCAACGAAGTGGTCATGTAACCCCACGCGTCTCGTGCTGAGAACAACGAGACAAGCGATTCCCCCCCATCCGTCCCTGCTGGCTTGCTCGTAACCGGACTACTCGTTGAAGTCGTCCGGCGCAGATCAGGCCGTCCTGCACCTAGTTTCGATTCAAACGGGGTGATTACTTTAGAAAGAATCTTCGGTTGAGGTCGCATGAGCGGATTTTTGCTCATCCGAGCATCGACAGAACTCCTAATTTGTGAATCTGAACCGATTTCCCGGGTTTGACTCAACTGTTCCAACGCTCGCGTTGCAATAGAGCGGCGAATCAATGCCGCAACACACGTCTCATGAGGATTGTGCCGAGCACCAGCAGCACGCCATTGCCGAGCCACAGAGTGATCGGCGACCAAGATCCATCCTTGGCACGGTCCAAGGCCAACCCGAACAACGGATAGTAGATCAGCAGAATCGGAATAAAGCACAAACCAAACGTCCAAGCATAGTCAGCGCTCCGGATCAGGATCGACATAGGGACACCGACCCAGACAAAAAAGAAGCAACTGAAACCGAGTGCCCACCGTCTTGCCGGTTCTAGACTCAGTTTAATCAATCGGCGCTGGCGATCGGCAACCGTCTCTCGCATGACGTTGAGCTTGGGGTCGTACAACTGCGCGTATCTGCCGAGTCCCAACCCCACCGCGGCTTGGACCGCCATAGCCTCGCGAGTTCGATCGTTTGCCCCCTCCAAAGCCTTGATTTCCATGGGAATTCCGCTCATTGAGAACTGCGACGGCCTTTGATTCGAAGATGCCTTTAGAGATGCTTGGTTCAGTGGCATCGTAAAACGATCTTTACCTGGCCACCGAAATCGAGTCGATGATTGGTCGTTGATTTCGCCATAGGAGTTTTCCAAATCGATCACCAAAAGATCATTATCGGGATCAATCGAAATCTTGGCTCTCTCGGCGTGGATCGTCATTGGATCCCCTGTCTGTTGGTTGAATAGAAAAATCGTCGGACGAATCAACCAACGGTCGCGTACCTCTTGGACATGGATCGTAAACCCTTTATCGTTCTCAAACGAACGCCTCGACTTCAAGGTTCCGAGGACGATTTCTTCGAAGGATCGCATGATCACCCGTTCCATCCCCGGGCCTCCCCACGACACAGCCTTATCGTTGATCCACACGGCAGGAAAGCTGACGAGGAATGCCAGGACAACGATCCACCGGATGATTCGAAAAGGGGATATCCCCGCACTCTTTAAGGCTACGATCTCATTGTCAGCTGAGATGCGTCCGTAGACACAGCAAACGGCGAAAAGAAGGGTCGCTGGGAGGGAAAACTGCAGCGCGATCAAACTGATATACGGAAGCAGTTTGACCACCGCGAACCAACCGAGCCCCTGACTGACCAATTGCTGTCCCACCAAACTCAACGAAATGACCATCGTCATCGCAGTGGCGCACATGAAGAACAGCTTGAACACATCCCACAGGATGGTGCGATTGAATTTACCGGGAAACATGCGGCGGAGTTTAGCGAAAAGCTAGCCCAGTTTCGACATCAATCCTTCGCACACTCCGGTCTCGAAGAATTGCTAGCTGTTGCTAGCAAATTTAGAGCAATCCAAAGCACCTAATCCTCGAAACATTGAAGGCATTGCACTGAGGAAGTCGCAGCAATGTTCTCAAATACCTGGCACGTTCGATGGATGCTCGCAGGATATCGCCGATAACACCCTTACGACTGTCACCGCCCGATTTTCCGTTGCACTCGTCTTTTTCGATACTTTGCACCTTTGAAATCCATCGGCTACCTAGGCTTGATCCGAGCGTTCTACGTCGCGACTGCTTTGGCGGGGACGATCCCAGTAGCCTTGTGGGCTCAAGAACCGGTCGTGGAACCGGTATTGTCGGATGTGCAACCTGTTGATGCGTTGACGGACGATTCTCTAGAGATTCAGCAACTGCAAGACCGTCTCGCGTCTTTGGAACAACGGTTCGACAAGGAATTGCTGGCGAGCCAAACGCCAGCGAAAAAGGGGGATGGCTCCAAGAAGAAAGAGGGATGGGATGTTCGTTTCGGCGGGCACGTTCAGATGGACTACGTGACCTGGGCGGATGCAACACCTTCGATTCCCGAGACGTTCGACTACTTCAACTTCCGGCGGTTGCGGATTCTCGCGGACGGCAAGGGTTATGAGAACTACGACTTTCGAGTGCAGATGACTCTCGAGCCGGACAACACCGGGGAAATCCCGTTGGGTGCTATTCTCACACCGCAAGTGAAGGATGCGTACTTTTCGCTCAACGAGATTCCTTTGTTGGGTAGGTTTCGGATTGGGAACTTCTTCGTACCGTTTGGACTCGAGCAAGTCACCAACGACACCAACAACGTCTTTATCGAACGGTCGATTCCTACACAGGGGATCTTTACTCCCGACCGAGAAGTGGGGATGGCTCTCTACAATTGCTCGCCTTCCGAGCGTGTGGCGTGGGCGAGTGGCGTATTTTTGGACAGCATCAGCGAGGGTTTGAAGTTGCGGCGAGACGACAATCAGGGCTACCGCCTAAGTGGTCGATTGACTTGGCTGCCGTATTACGATGAACCGAGCAAGGGACGGTATCTTGTCCACACTGGCTTGGGAATCTTGTACACCGACGATCAAAACCAAAGCGTTCGCTTCCGGGCTCGCCCTCAAGTCTCCGAGGGACCTCGCATCATCGATACCGGGGCATTAGCGGCGGATGACTACACGATCGGTAATTTCGAAACAGCAATCGTGTGGGGGCGATTCACGGTCCAGTCCGAGGCCTATCTGACCCAGATCAACATGACCGACGGGGACCAAATGAACTGCAACGGAGCCTATGTGCATATGAGTTGGTTTGTTACCGGTGAGAATCGAATGTACGAACGATTCGGTCAGCATGGTCCACAGTTTGGTCGCAACGTTCCCTTCGTAAACTTTGCGTTTTCGCGAAACAAACGAGGACCCGGTGCGTTGGAACTCAAGGCACGCTGGTCGCATTTGGACTTCAACCAACTTCAGGCAGGTCAATACAACGACTTGACGGTGGGATTCAACTGGTATTGGAGCGATAGAACTCGGGTCATGTTCGATTGGATTCGGCCTATCACAAGCGAGACTGCGATTTTTGGGGCGACCAGTTCGGATCTGTTAGCGACACGCTTCGATTTCAACTGGTAATTCGATTTCAGCAGATCGCACTGGAGTCACTTCTGCAAACGGTTCGCGAATCGTCGCAGTCGAAGCGCATTAACGACAACGAAGATGCTGGAGAAACTCATCGCGATGGCACTGAGCATGGGAGTGAGGTTCCATCCGTTGATTGGGACCAGCAAGCCGGCTGCGACAGGGATCAACAGAATGTTGTAGGCGAAGGCCCACAGCAAATTCATTCGAATGTTACGCATGAGCGCTCGAGCCAGGCGGATCGCGGTCGGTACACCGAGCAGATTGCCCGAAATCAAGACGACATCTGCAGCCGAAACGGCGACTTCGGTTCCCGTTCCTAGCCCAACACCCAATTGTGCGGATGCCAATGCCGGCGCATCGTTGATTCCATCACCCACAAAAGCGGTAGCAAATCCTTCGCGTTGCCAAGCCTGCAAAAGATCAGCCTTTTGATCGGGATGCAGATTGCCAAACGCTGAATCGATATCCAGTGCACTAGCCGCCTGCTCCACAGGTGCTGGATGATCTCCCGACAGAATCGATGATTGCAAGCCAAGACTCTTGAGTTGCTCGATCGCTTGAGCACCTTCGGATTTCAAAGGATCGGTGACCGTGATCCATCCTGCGAGCGTGTTATCGATCGCAATGCAAACAATGGTCGCCCCGGTTGCGAACAGAGCACCGACTTGAGAACGAGAGACCTCGTTCACCAGTCCGAGATTCTCCATCCAACCGAGAGAACCGAGATGCACTCGTTTACCTGAGCTGAGTTCCGCGATGATGCCGCTCCCGGGAATGTGTTCCGAGCTTCGAACATCGAGGATCGGGGCGTTCGGTGGGTACGATGCTGCGATTGCTTTTGATACAGGATGTTGTGAAGTACGCGCGGCGGAAACTGCATGCAGAAGAAGATCCGATTGATTGCAGTTCCCGAACGGAACAACCTGACCGACTGTCGGAGTGCCGTTGGTCAACGTTCCTGTTTTGTCGAATGCAATCCGGTTTACGGAGGCCAGGGACTGAAACGCTTCACCCGATCGAAAGAGGATTCCCAATTCGGCGGCTCGACCTGTGCCTACCATCATGCTGATCGGGGTTGCCAATCCCATTGCGCAGGGGCAGGCCACGATCAACACGGCGACTGCGTGGAGCATCGCCTGGGACCATCGACCCTCACCACCGAAAACAAGCCAAGCCAGCGCGGTCACGCATGCGATTGCAAGAACTGCGGGAACAAATCGAGCCACAACGCGATCGACCGCGAGTTGGATAGGTGGCTTGGCGGCTTGTGCATCCTCGACCATCGTGGTGATGCGCGAGAGCAACGTCTCTTGTCCCACGGCGACGACTCGAGCCCGAAGGAGTCCGTTGCCATTGATCGTCCCCCCGATGATTTTGTCGCCGATGTTGCGAGCGCTCGGAATCGGTTCCCCGGTGATCATGCTTTCGTCGACATAACTTGTTCCCTCGACAACGACGCCATCGATTGGAACGGCTTCTCCGGCGTGGATCTCAACCAGATCTCCAACCGAGATTTGTTGTATGTCGATATCGTGAATCCGGTTGTCTTGAATTCGATGAGCGATTCGGGGTTGCAGTTTACCAAGGGCTTGAATCGCGTCTCGAGAACGATGCTTGGACCGGTTTTCGAGTACTTTGCCTAAAAGCACAAACGCGATGACCACGGCGGAGGATTCGAAGTAGACATGGCGGGCGGAATCCGGCAACCAAGTCGGGAACCAAGTTGCGATCGTGCTGTAGAGATAGGCCGCGGTGGTACCCAGTGCGACCAACAGATTCATATCCGGACTCAAAGCGCGGAGGCTGGTCCAACCGTGGCGATAGAATCTCCATCCAGGAACGAACTGAACGACTGACGCCAGAATCCAAAGGGCCAGGTTCCAACGATCCATCCTCATCCACTTCATCATCCATTCCATTCCACCGGGAATCAGCATCGGCCCCATGGATACGATGAGTATGGGCAGGGCGAGAGAACAAGCGATGATCAGGTCTCGATACAACCCACCATCGCCGTCCAGGGTGGGTTCCGAGATGAGGGTCGCTGAGTAGCCAGCATCGAGAATCGCTTTTCGCACCGCAGCGATTCGGTCGGGCGTGGGATTGCTGAATTCTACGGATGCCTTCTCAGTGGCGAGATTCACCGTAGCGTTCGAGACTCCTTCGACCTTGGAAGCAGCTCTTTCCACACGGCGCACACAGGCTGCGCAAGTCATCCCTGAAATATTGAAGTCGATCCGTTTCGCAGTCGAATTGACAGGGCTAGTCACGATTGATTGCTGACTGGAACGATCTGCGCCGAGTATCCTTCCTCTTGTACGGCGGCGATCAACGCCGATTCATCGATGGAACCGTGAACGATCGCCTTGCCGAGTTGCAAATCCACATCGACTCGATCCACACCGTTCACCTTAGAGATCGCTTGTTCCACGGCGCGTTTGCAGTGCGAGCAAGTCATCCCCTCAATTTTCATTTCGGTCGAAGCTTTGGACATATTTGGGATCCTGGGTGCGTTCCAAGAGCTCGGTTGATTGAAGTTAGTTGCCGCCCGCTGGCGGATCCTTTTGATCTTTCGCGATGTCATCCAGAAAAGCAAAGACATCATTGAGTGCCGCTTGAACGATCACCATATGTTCCACATTTGCGTAATCGCGGTAGTCGACAGGGCAATTCAAGCTTCGCAGGGAGTCGGCCAGGGACTTAGCGCGAGGTCGTCCGAAATCGCGATCTCCTGCGGCGACGAAGAATGGCACGGGATTGGTTTTGAGGGAGGACCGGGGTAAACCGCCACCCCCTAGGGCCGCGACCGCTTGAACACGCTGCGGGTGAATCGAGACTTGGTTGACGGCTTGAGCAGCACCCATGGAATGCCCCACCAGCATCACTCGCTCGCGATCGATGGGAAACCAAGCTTCCAGTTCGTTGAGCATTGCTTCGATATCCATCCCTAGGCCGCTTAGCGATTGGCGAGGGGACACCACCAGCCAGCCGCGCTGGTTTGCCAAGTCGATCAATCGACCGGCACCATAGGCTTCAAAGAACATGTTTTCGCTCCCACCTGCACCATGAAAAGCGAACAGGACTGGGAGTTTGGGAGGGGCGTTCAGCGGAAATCTCAGTCTCACGATCTGAGACTTTTCGCCGCTGTTCAATTGAAGCCAGAAGGATCGTTTCGAATCGTGAGCGATCGACTTGAGATAGTCCCCTTGCTGGTCGCGGAGGGCTTCGAAATCGGTCAACCAAGCGTTCCACGGAATGTCGATTTCGGTTGGCTCTCCTTGGAGTCCTTGCCTTAGTTCTCGGGCCAACCATTTCGAAGTTGACAAAACGGTATTACCTTTGACCCTGCGATTCTCCTCGTACCAGGACTGGACTTCTTGCATACGCGATTCGAGGTCGGAACTGACGGAGATCGATTCGGCGATCAAGTCGGATTCCAAGTCACCCGACTGGCAAATCGCAGACACTTGGTAATCCCCAGGGGGCAGTTTCGGGAGTTCCCATGTGTACCAGGATTCTTGGGAGGATTCCTCCCCTTGGGGCTCATTGTTTGCTGTTGATTCGTTATCAACCAGCGGGATCACGTTCTTCCAGTCCATCGAGGCGATAGGAACAGAACCGTTCAGGATGGTAAGTTTCAAGGCCCCAGAGCGGTCCGTGAGAGTTTTGGGTGAGGGTTGCGGGCTGCCGATTTGCCTTAGACGAAAACGGAGAGCCCCGCCTTGGGCATCAACCCAGGCGGTTTCAAAGTCGATCGAATAACGATTTGAGGCTAGCCAATGAGGGGATGCTGACTCTGCGGTGCCAAGAACATTTTGGGTTGCTCGATCTAGGAGTTGGGCGGCAGTGTCCAACTGCAGACCAAAAAAACTTCGTACTGCTCCGTCCATGGTTTCGACGCACGCGGCGCGTTGCTGGGGACTGGCTGCTTCCCAGGCTCGTTCAAATCGGGTCAGGCGACGTCCCAGCTCGAATCTCATCGCTTCCATTTGTCCGAACGCGTTTGCGGACATTACAAAACCGCCAAGAAACGTCAGGGAGATCATCAAGGATTGAAAAAAACGTAGGTGGCGAAGGAAAACCAGCATGGCAGGCTCCGAGCTAAGCGAAAAAACTTCAATCCAATTCACCAAAAAGTTTCTAGATTGGATACATTAATGAGTGCATACACAACCCATGGGTTCCCTGAATCTTTTCCCTCCATCACGTCTCAAGGGTGTTTAGGCGGGTATCGAGTATGAAACAGCGAAGTATTAGTCGTGTTCGTTCGTCGAATTTAATCCGCCAGCGGACTTTGCGGTTTGACATCCTCGAGGAACGTCGTTTGTTTGCTGGCATGGACGGCGGTCTTCGAGTTTTGGTGTTTGAGGATCCAGTGTCGGAACGGACTCCTACCGATGCGACCACACCAGCCGTAGAGAGGGTCGTTTTCGTCGACTTGAACAGGGATGGTAATCTGCAATCGCAAGAACCGTGGTCGATTACAGACAAGCAAGGGATCGCTTCGTTCCGCGGACTTGATCCCGGCAATTATTCGATACGTCTCATCGGACAACGTACCGTTGTGGAGACCACATCTGCCTCTCCGGAGACAACGGGAGAATGGATCTGGGAGTTGGGGGTAGCCCAGGTGCTAGATTGGGAATCGGATACAGTGGGTTGGTTCGCGGGGCTACGTTCCCTGCAGCGGTGGGATATTGCTCGAGGGGAGTTGCTTGGCGAGATCGATTTGGGGGCTCCGATTTCCTCGGTTGCCCTTTTGGATTCGTTGCATTGTCTTGTGCTCACCCGTGATACCGATGGTACTCGACTGCTTGCGGTGGATCGTCAGTCAGGTGACATTCGAGGGCTCGCGCACAGACTTGGAGAGATCAAATCTTTGGTCGTTGTTGGTAATGATGTTTTGGCATTGGCATCCCATGATCTCGACCATGGGTTGTATCGTCTATCGAAGGAAGATCTTTTGGGGAACAACCCGCCGGGTTGGAGCCCGACTCCTGTGATTGTCGGGTTGAGTGGACAAGGCACAACCGTGCACGCAGTCAGTGCTAGCGACTTGATTTCGATTGAGAAATTGGGCTCGGAGACACGTATATCTTCGTGGCAAAATAGAACCGATGGTTGGCATCTGGTTGCCGAAAGGATGGTCAACGGTGAGGCACGGTTTTCAAGCAGGCTTTCGGACGCACGTCGTTTTGTAGTCGAGATGCCTGAGGGACTCGCTGTGCTTAACAACACGTCTGGTCTCCCCGTCCTGGAGATAATCGAGCAGGGTACGGTTCCGGCGGTTTTCGATCCCAGTCGCGATATTTTGCTGACCCAGTCTAAAGAAAAAGCTGGCGTGATTTCGGCTTGGTCTACGATCGATTGGCAACACTTGTACGACATTGACGCTTCGACTTCTGCGGTCGGAACACACGAATCGTTGTGGCAATTGTCCATGGGTTATCTCAAGGATTCTTTGATTGTCGTCGCTGATGGCAACGTCTATCGCCATGCATTGACTACCCCGTCTGGGACTACCGTAGCGATTAGCGATAATGCGATCCGTCAAGTCGCGATTGGATTGCGCTCGCGAGGAGTCAATCGTGCCCCAATGCTTGGTGAATTGCCTGATTTCGCGACCGACGAAGACATACCGATCGCGATTCCCCAAAGTGCCATCGCATCTCAGGGAAGCGATGAAGATGGAGATTCGCTGTTTTACTTCGTGCGAACCCCCGGTGAAAAAGGTCAGATGCAATGGTCCGCATCTGATTTCGCTGTGTTCCAACCAAACTTGAATTCCAACGGCGTGGATCCTTGGGTGGTCCAAGCCTTCGACGGTCGCGCTTGGTCCGTTCCGCAAACCTTCAGCATCGATGTTCGCCCTGTCAATGATCCACCCTCAGGAGTTTTGTCCGCCAACGAGTATCGTGTGCCGGAATTAAGCCCAGGAGCAACCTTGGGGCGTTTTGAAGTCGTCGATCCCGACACAGATGCCGTGTATCGCTATGCGGTTTCCGATGGAAGATTCATGATTGCTAACGGACTGTTGAAGTTGATGCCAGGAGTGGCACTCGACTACGAGGCGGTTTCATCTTTTGTGGTAACGGTGTCGGCTGTCGAGATCGCTCATAACGATTCCGTCACCAAGCAGGTTACCATAAGTGTCGAAGACAGGAACGATCCGCCACAAGCCATTCTCTTTAATGGCAGTGGAGCGATTCCGGAAAAATCAGCTCCCTATGTCTTAGGGAGTGTCAGCGTTGTGGACCAGGATCGTTTTGAAGTCTTCAACGTGAGCGTCTCGGATCCGCGATTCGAGGTTGTGCGGAACACAGTGCGAGTCAAGCCCGGCCATGGAGTTGTGTATCAAGATCCAGGTTGGGTCGAACTCACGTTCGTGGCTGTATCAGCAACAACCGGCGATACGCTCAGTCGAACCGAACGATTCCGAGTGATCAAGGATGAAACACCGTACCATAATGATCAGAATCCGATGGATGTCGACGGAGACGGTGCAATCACGCCATTGGATCCTCTTTTTGTGATCAATTACATCAACAATCACGGACCGGGTGCGGTGTCTGTTGGTGAGGGAGAAAGTGCAGCTCAGATCGATGTCGATGGTGACGGACAGGTCACACCGCTCGATATTTTGATCATCATCAACACCCTGAATAAACAGAATAGTCAAGTCCTCGGATCGCCAACGTTCGGAGGTGGAGGCTTACCCAGCGCCGAGGGGGAGCAGCGGCCCGACGGGCTGACGCCCGCATGGATTCCGTCCGAAGACGAGCAACCGGGGCGACGGTCGCGGCGCGGGGCGCGGTGATTTGGGCGTGTTGATAAGGGCGTTTAGACCGTTGGTAAGCAATTACCTTTCTGACGGTGCATAGTCGGTGTTTACTTTGCGTGAACGCTTTCTGGCGGCCAAGCAATATTCTCGGCGATTGTGAGCCAGTTGCCTCGCTTCGACCCATTCAAATCCCCAGGATCGAACCCGTTCGATGTGCGCTGGGATTTCTTGCGCATGCTCCCATTCAGGAAGTT
>CAYXFO010000124.1:0-10910 GCA_964464255.1 uncultured Pirellula sp. | reverse complement strand
CAGAATTCTCAGCAAGACTGTTGGCCGCCGCATTGGTATCGCTGATCGCTCCGACTGAAAACTCGTTGACATCGGTCACGGTGATAGTGTAGTTGGCGGTTGCTGCACTGCCATCACTCGAGGTGGCTCGGACGGTGATGGTATGGCTCGTTCCAGCCTCGAAGTTGAGCAAAGTGCTATTCGCAACGGTCACCACACCAGTGGAGCTGTTGATCGCGAAGCGACCTCCTGCCGAATCATCGAGGGAGTAAGTGATCGTATTATTACTTCCGTCTGCATCCGAGGCCGATGCCGTGATTCCAACGGCCGTTCCGTTGGCGGAGTTTTCGGCAACGCTATTCGCTGCCCCGTTGGTATCGCTGATCGCCCCGACGTCGAATTCATCGACATCGGTTAGGTTGATCGTAAAGTTGGCGGTGGAGGCGCTACCGTCGCTGGATGAGGCACGAACGGTGATCGTGTGACTGGTGGCGGACTCAAAATTCAGAAGCGAGCTGTTCGCGACCGTGACCACACCGGTCGAGCTGTTGATTGCGAACCGACCTCCTGCGTTGTTATCCAACGAATAGGTGATGGTATTGTTGCTGCCGTCAGCATCGGAGGCCGATGCAGTGATTCCGACTGCGGTCCCGTTGGCAGAGTTCTCAGCCAGACTGTTGGCTGCCCCGTTGGTATCGCTGATCGCTCCGACATCAAATTCATCGACATCGGTCAGGCTGATCGTGAAATTGGCTGTCGAGAAGCTACTGTCTGCGGAAGTAGCCCGCACGGTAATGGTGTGGCTGGTGGCTGACTCGAAGTTGAGGAGCGAACCATTCGAAACGGTGACCACCCCTGTCGATGCATTGATGGCGAATCGACCTCCTGCGTTATTGTCGAGCGTGTAGGTGATCGTGTTGTTGGAAGTGTCTTGATCGACTGCATATGCCGTGATGCCTACGGTGGTTCCTGCTGCAGCATTTTCTGAAACACTATTGCCGGCGGCATTGGTATCGCTTACCGGGCCAACGGAATATTGGTTGACAGTGGTTACACCTGCGTACGTGATAAAGCTTCCGGTCATCGTCGCATACTGGGCGGAAATCCAGTTTGCGGTTCGTTTGACATTGGAGATGCGGACTTCGTCGATGTAGCCCTGCCAGTTATGCCACGGTACGTCGCCACCATTCCATTGCCCGCCGATCAAAACGTTGGGGTCGTTGTAGGAGAGATTTCCTCCTCCTATTGTTGCTAGGCTAATTCCGTTGCTATAAATGTTGCCTCCAGTGGTGTCGCGTGAGGCAGCGAGGTACCGCCACTGCTGAAAAGCAAGTGCGTTCGAAGCAGTAGCTGTTCCCGTTCCCCAAAAGGTCAAATTATCGGGGCTGCCCTGGGCCCACCACCCTGCCGTGAGAGTATAAGAGTCTCCTGCGCCACTTGATGTCCGTGCGACGATGTCTTTCCAGCCCGTGCCGTTCACACCGTCTGCGTAATTTCTCCATGCCCATGCTTCCAATGTTAGGCTCTGAGGCGTAAGTTCGTCGCCATTCGTCGAAGGGAGGGTGATGTAGTCGAGCTCAAAACCTTGGGGTCCCCATATGTTACTGAAGCTGATGGCGTTACCCACCGCGCCGGTTGAAACGACGTTGCTCGACCCGATTCCGACGGGTGTTCCGTGGTTGGCGTAGCTTGTGGAGTCAAGGATCGAGTTCGCGGTTCCATTGGTTTGTTCCAAGTGCCAAACGCCCACGAAGCCATTGGACCAAACCCCCGCTGCGTTCTGAGCGTCGCTAGCGGATGCATTCCCCCAAAAAGCATAGATCGAGTCACTATTGGACGAAGCATCGACCCTTGGAACCTTGACCCACACGAGCGAAGTTCCCGAGGTATTCCACGTTTGAATTTCGTAAGCCAAGCTAGCTCCATTGCCATCGAGGAATCGCAAATCCGCGCCGCTGGCCTTCGCTTGGCTGTAGAACGAGGACCCGAAGGTTGTTGTATTGATCGACACCAGGATTGGGAAATCGTCGAGATTCTCCGCACGGCTCGCGTTGCTGAAGATGAGTTGCTGACGGTATTGCCATCCGTTGAGCGTCGGTGCAGATCGTTCGACCGCGACCGCCACGCCGTCGATCGCGATGAAGCCGTGATCGTCCTCGGCGATCATTGCCTCACGCTCTTCCTGACTGAGGTTACGCCCCATCACGACAGCCGCAAAAAGCTCCCCCTCGTCACCCCTGCTATCGCCGCCCGAATTGAGCCGAGCATCCAAGGCGTGCCCAAACTCTTCTAGAAGAGCATTGGTGAGTCGATCAGCGTCCATACCATTTGCGATCAGGCTTCCATTCAGGTAAATGCGTTCGGTACCTGTGTGACCGATTGCAGCGTACGCGCCTACCGCATTACGTATCTCGTAGTCACTGAGCAATTGAACTTCGACCGCTAATCCACTGGTACGAATCTGCTCCAGAATTGCCTGTGCCCTCGTCTCAAACTCCCCGGTGTCGGTGGTATCTCGATGAAAAATACTCCGTAGTGTCTCGAGGGGATTATCGGATGCGATCAACTGCTGGAGATATTCCGTCGCGGCATGGAACGCGTCCTGCAATCGCTCATGGGATAACTCATCGAACGCCAGATCGATTTCCGGCATCAATACATACTGAACCGGTTGCAGGTCTAGTCGCATGTCTGCATCGGGGTGTCCACCCAACGATAGATCTACACTGGGATTTTCACTGGGTTCTTGGCTGGGATCTTGAGTGGACTCTTGCGTTGCATTGAGCGAGGAAAGCTGAGCCAACAGTGTATCGAGTTCCTGTAGGCTTGCTTCGATCTCAGCGATCGAGTCGGATGGTCCATGGGACGGATCGCTTCCGCCCCAAACTGCGAGACCATCGGGATTGGGCGAATCGGTCAGTGAAGCGGCATCGGATGCGAAGTCGCCGTCGGTAGCCCCTGTGCCTTGTAGAGCCAACAACTCCGATGCCAAGGCCACACCGCTGTAAAGGATGCGATCCTCGAGAAAATGGAGATCGAGTTCGCGAACAGGTGGGGTGGGTTCCCGAGCGAATACCCGACGAAGATGCTGCGAAATAGCAGAGAATCGTCGGATAAGGAACTCGAGGACAGGCATGGCGTGAGGACCGATAAATTTCGGGACGTATCGGGTAGGTTGTAGCACGCTCTCGCGCACTCTATCGCACGAAAAGCCTACATTGATCCCAGGTGAATTTTTTGGAGTTTGCCATGAATGCTCTCACTAAGTTACATTCTTAAAACCATCTCTGTGAATCGTAGGGGTTGTGCTACTTCTATCAATCATGCAGGCTTGCAAGCTCCGTCGAAGTCGTGTTTGCAGCCGGTATATGATCCAAGGCGAGCCTATGGGGACGAGAATCCCCCTTTTAGGTCATCGCTCGCTCCAGATGGGACCGAAGGCACAATCGCATCTTTCGCAAACGACAGGATCGCTACATCCGGCGGATTCCGCAGGGTCCTTGTCCGGAATCAGGAACCGAGCTTAACAAATCCGCAAAATCGTTCAGTGTGATCTATGTTTTAGCGCCCGTTTGTCCGTCAAGCTTCTATTTCGAACCCGAACATCGAAGAGTTTGTTCATGTTACGCAAATGTCCGCCGAGCACCCGAATCATCGCCTTGATCGCAGTATGCTGCGCGACGGCTTCGGTTTCTCCGTTGCAAGCACAGAGCCAATCGACATCGCCACTGGTCGCGAACCAACAGCCCGAAGGGGTCTTGGAGCCATGGAAGACCAGCAACGTCGCGTGCGCTGAAAGCGGTTTGCTCGAGACAGTCTTCGTCAAGCCCGGTGATCGAGTGAAGTCAGGAGAAGTGCTTGCACACCTGGACATGGCTCTCGCCGATGTGCAACTCGCTATCGCGCAAGCTCAATCCGAATCGCAAGGCAAGATGGAACAGGTCCAGGCTGAGGCAGAACTCGCCGAGAAAAAAGTGCGCTCGATCCAACAAGCTCGCGAAAAGAAACACAGCACGCAATCGGAACTCGATCGGGCAATCGCCGAACTCAAGATCGTCGAGGGACGCTTGCAAGCAGAAAAAGATGAGTCGCAGGTTCTCTCGCTCCAAGCCGAACGTATGGAGAAATTGCTTGAACAACGCAAGGTGACGACACCGATCGATGGGATTGTGGTCAAGCTATTGAAGTCGCCGGGCGAGTTCGTATCCCCTAATTCCCCAGAAGTCGTTCGCGTCGTCGACATCTCGAAACTGCGAGCAAGCTTCTTCCTGCAGCTCCATGAAATCGCATCGATCAAGGTCGGTTCGAAGATCAAAGTCGATGTTGCTGGCGGCGGACACAAAGCCGCGGTCGTCGAACATATGGCTCCCTTCCCCGATGGAGGAAGCGGTTTGATCGAGGTCCAGGTCCTGCTGGATAACCCCGAAATGAAAATCTTTGGATCGCGTTGCACCCTGTTGATTGAACCATCGGCCAACCTAGTCTCCGGTCGTTGATCTCGAAATCGAGTGACGCAGACGGGAATAGGACGCCCGAGTCGCAGCATGGATGGCGATAAACAACGAACCATGAGGAAGTAGGAACGTGCAACAAGTCATCGACAGCACTACCGAGCGCAAGCCGGAGAAGCCCGTGATCCGAGCCCCGTTCGGAATCTCGCCCGAACTGCCGACCAAGCCCGCCGCGAACGGACCAACCGCGTTTATCTCCGGTACAACCGCCCGTTCTGGAACCGGCACCCCTATGGGAACCGGCACCCCCGAAACAATCGGCGGTGGCCCGCGCGTGGAACCGACACACGCTCCCTCGCCCTTCTCGTGGACAGAGATTCCACCCGATGGTTCGATACGAAACGCGGAACTGTTTCTGCTCCGCTTGGAAAAATTTCTCCAAGCGAGAGTCTTTCTTTCCGTTGGTTCTTCGCTCGATCGTTTGAAGATTGTCGCCACCACTGCGTCGGGATTCGAAGAGAAGTCCAAGCAAGGGAGCATGATCCGAAATGCACTGCGAGAGGCCTGCTCGCCTGCCGGGGCTTGCCGATTTGCTGTGCCCAACGGCCAGACATCGCTGCTACTACAGCATGTGTTGGAAGATCAGGATGCCTCCCTAGTTCTCGGAATCCAATTGGGTTCGCCCCGCAGTGGGGCCAACAGTGAGGCCAGCGGACCACCATGTGCTTCGTTGGTCCTCGTGGTCGATCGAGGATCCGAGGCAACGTCGGCATCGGACTACGCTCAAAAAGTGGACGCGATCCGCAAAATCGTAACGCCTTGGCTCGAGATCTGGTGGCTGTGTCATTGCGGAATGCGATGGCAAAAGACGACCGGGAGCATGGGGCGATTCTTGCTCAGTCGCAAAAGGAGCATCCTCCTTTCGATGGCAGCATTCCTCGCAATCCTTTGCATCCCTGTCCCTTACTGGCCGAAACGAGAGTGCGTACTGGAGCCCGCGAAGAAGAACTTCATCGCGAGCCCGATCGACGGCATTCTCAAGGATATCGCCGTGCGGCCAGGAGATGATGTCACAGCAGGTACACTGCTCGCACGATTGGATGAGGAATCGCTTCGATGGGAGCTGTCGACAGCCCAAGCCGATATGGAGAGCGCTGGGAAACGTCGCGATGCAGCACTTACCTCACGCAATTCCGGGGACTTGCGTTTGGCTCAACTCGAACAGGAACGTCAGAGAGTAACGATCGCGTCGCTCGAGAAAAAACTGCAGGATCTCGAACTGCGGAGCCCCGTCGATGGTGTCATCGTCCAGGGGAATATCGATGAACACAACGGGATGCCGGTGACACGCGGCAATACCCTTTTTGAGATCGCACCGCTGGATCGAATGCGACTGGAAGTACATTTATCGACTGCTGACTTAGCCAATATTGAAGTGGGCCAGAAGGTCACACTGCGCGTGGATGCCGATCGTTGGAGTTACTGGACCGCGACGATCACACGCATCGCCCCGCGAGCCAAGGTTGTCGATTCCGAAGTGGTCTTTGTTGCGACGGCGGAGATCGAAAACTCGAACAAGATCCTGCGTCCGGGAATGGATGGCAAGGTCCGAATCTCGGCAGGCGCCAAGTCGATCGGCTGGCTGATCTTCAGCAAACCCTACGAATGGCTGATCAGCAAACTTTACTGGTAGAGTGTAGGTAATCGATGCAGACCGGACCTTTACCACAGCTATTGCCGAACCTGTCGATCGCGTTTCATGCCGATCGCAAGGGTTCGTGGTACTCGATGCGAACTCCCGACCATCGATTCCTTCGAATCGGACCGAAGGAGTATCTCGTTGCGTGCCTGCTCGATGGAATCAAAAATGCAGAGGAAATCGCGCAGGCTGCCAACGACGCCAATAGCGGGCTGTCGATCGATGCCATCGAAGCATTACGAATCGTCGATTGGCTGGGCAAAGCAGGGGTCCTGATTACCAATTCGTCGAGTCTCCCGAGAAGTCACGCTTCCGCCGCATGGAATCCGATGTTCATCCGGCAAAACCTGATCTCAGGACCAACCATGGAACAGGTAGGGCGACTCGGCTCGGTGCTGGTGAGCACTTGGCTGGCTCCGTTCCTGTTGACGTTGTGGTGCGTCGCAGCGATGGCTGCGATCGGAAACTGGCAATCGATTTGGAGTTTTACCCAGAAGCTTTTTGTACCCGACAGTTTGCTTTGGTGGGTTGCTACCTGGGCATTCCTGAAAACCATGCATGAAATAGGTCATGCGTCGTACGCCGTGAAATTCGGATGCCGAATCCACTCGGCAGGTCTTTGCTGGATGTTCTTCTCTCCAGTGCCCTTCGTCGATGTATCCGGCATGTGGCTGAATACCAATCGCTGGCAGCGATGCTTATGTTGCCTAGGCGGAATCATCTTCGAGATGACGATCTCCAGTGTTGCCCTGCTCGTCTTCCTTTTCTCGGATGTTGAAGCGGTCCGCTACGTTTGTTGCATGTTGTTCACGACAGGAGCAATCAGCAGTATCGCAGTGAATGGGATGCCCTTCATGAAATTTGATGGCTACCATGTCCTTTCGGAGTGGTTAGCCTGGCCGAATCTGTATGCCGATGGCCAATCGGCGGTGCAAGGGCTCCTGGGGAAGATTCTCCAGCCTTGGCGAGTTTCATCGAAGCCAGTCAGCCCATGGTTAGCGATCTACGGTCTTCTGTGCGTCTTCTATCGCTTCACCTTTTGGACAGCACTCTTACTCGGTTCGTTTTTTGCATTCCACGCTTTCGGTTTGTTTGTCGTCGGAAGCTTGATTGTCGCTTATGTGCTGTTGCCGATGCTCAGGCAATGGGTTCGAGCATTTCGGCAGGGGAGCGTTCCTGGTCAGCCCGCAATGAGTGTGCTAGAAAGCTTCGTCTATCACGCTCCGACGATCGCATGGTGCAGCGTTCTGGTTGCTTCGTTGGGGATGGCAATCTTTTGGATGCCATCTCCTTGCAAACCGATGATTCCTGGGTTCGTGGAATACAGCCACCCACACTTGCTTCGCAACGAGACCGATGGATTCGTCGAGACAGTATCTGTTCGTCCAGGCGATCGAGTGAAGCGGGGGCAGGTCTTGGCGGAGTTACGGAACCCGGACCTGGAGACGAACCTTCGAATCAAGGAACTCGAAGTGGTATCATTGCGTGAGCAAGCGGTCCTGCTGCAATCCCAGCAGTCGATCGGCGAATCGCAAGCGGTCAAGGCGAAACTCGACGCAGCTCAAGAGCAACTAGAGCAACTCCAGCAGAAGACCGCTGCATTGACACTGCGCAGTCCTTGCGACGGCCGAGTGGTCGACAGTTTTCTGCATGAACGTATCGGCCAATTCCTCAAGCCCGGCGAAGATCTGGGAGTGATCACCGAAAACGAGCAACTCGAAGTCGTGGGTTTCGTCGAGCAATCCGAAATCGATTGGTTCCGAGGAAACATAGCGAGCGAACTGAGAATTCGTCTACCCGAGGGGACGACCGCATCGGCCAGCCTCACCGAAGTTTTACCCCGGGCAAACGATTACTTGGAGTCTCCACAGCTAGCGGCAAATTTTGGTGGTCCACTCTCCGTAGAAATCGAGAACGCGGAGGATGGGACTGACCGTTGGAAATTGCCGAAACCCCGTTTCAAAATCAAAGCAACACTCGCTCCCTCCAACGAAGACCTCATTAGGCCCGGGCAAACGGTGGGGCTGTATATGCCCAACGGCTCGGTCAGCATGTTCCGGTCCCTCGTACGACTCGGTGAGCAGTATTGGGATGATATCCAGCGGAAGTCGCAAGCCAATTAGAAGCTAACGGCCAAGAATGCCAGACGAGGCGAAGTATTACTAGCCGAGATGCGCAAGCATCCGGGTTGACTCGCGCAACACTGTGCTATGTTTACTCCACTTCAGACCGGACGGCTTGCGCCCAACCGCTCTTATTAATCGCCGAAGGCGCTACTCAATTCCGGGTGCACGTCCAAGAGGCTTTGCGATGGTCGAGGCCGCCTTCCGCCGAGCTTGCCTCGGTGGTGGCAACAACCTGCAGCTACAATCGTCCCCCCAATACTATCTCCCCTTCTCCTGCCCATGGCGGGAGTAACCGCAGCTACGTGCGCCGTTGAATCCTGTTTCGAAGTTCCGCTGCGTTCGCTTGCAGATGCTCGAGCGACTGGCCTTGAAAGCTTGACGCATCGCTAACGGGCGTACCGAGAATCTCCTGCAACGTTTGGATCAGCTTGATCTCCCCTCTGATCTCCCCTTCCTCGCGACCCTCTTGGCGCCCTTCTTGGCGGCCTTCCTGGCGACCTTCTTGGCGGACAGAGTTCAAGATCCATTGTTGGTCGCGGATGGCTTTTTCGCGTGTGTCGTACATGGCTTTATCCTCGGTTTTCTTTGCAATCCGGTCTATCGAGTCGAAAGTTCACCGATGTCTTCATTCCATAGCTCCGGCTTGGAGCGAATGAACTCCTTCATCATCTGCACGCACTCGGGATCGTCGACGATCTCGAGGACGACGCCGCGCGATCGGACATACTCCTCGGGCCCTTGAAAGGTTCGGTTCTCGCCGATGACGATCCTTGGGATCTGGTAGAGGAGTGCTGTCCCGGAACACATGTCGCATGGTGACAACGTCGAATAAAGGACCGATCGCCGATAATCGCGGGCAGTGAGGCGGCCTGCGTTTTCCAGCGCATCCATTTCGGCGTGAAGAATCGCGCTCCCCTTTTGCACCCGGCGATTGTGACCGCGACCAACGATCTGATTATTGATGACCAAGACCGAGCCGATGGGGATGCCCCCTTCGGCGAGTCCCTTTCGAGCCTCTTCGATCGCGGCTTGAAGAAAAGTGTCGGAGTGAATGTTACTCACGGTCTCGGACTTTCTATGGGATCGTTCGTCGCATACTATCTGCGGCATGAACGCAGGAAACTCATCCAATATGCAACTCACCTAATATACCGAAGTTTGGCAAGTTCCTGGCTCAGGATCGGTTCCCCTTTGCAAAGAAGGATACATGTCGCGTAGACTGTGTTGGGATTGAGCAGATAGAGCCACTGGGAGTCTTGTCGAGATGGGAGTACTTTTCATGCCGAATCGTCGCGGTTTTGTGCAATCGATAGCTGGAACGACAGCCGCTATCTGGCTACATCGACAGTCTCGAGCGGTGGATTTCGTATCTGCCAATGAACGCCCGCGCGTTGCGGCGATAGGGACGGGAAGCCGCTGGTGCCAAAAAGCAACCGGCATCGATGGTCCACATGGCGCAGCCCCGAGCTTTCGCGCATTCGGGGACTATATCGCTGTCAGCGATGTCGACAGCCAACGCATGGAGCGCGCCGCTGCGATCGTCAAAGAATGGACCGGAGTCGAGCCCTCACAAGCGGGGGACTATCGAGCGATCCTCGACGACCCCAAAGTCGATATCGTTCATATCTCAACCCCTGATCATTGGCATGCCAAGATCGCGGTCGAAGCGATGTTGGCAGGCAAGGACGTATACTGCGAGAAGCCGATGACCCTGACGATTGCTGAAGGGCGGTTGATCTGCGATACCTGTCGTAAGACAGGTCGACTCGTCCAAATCGGAACACAACAGCGAAGTGACGAACGTTTTGTCAAAGCCATCGCGTTGATTCAAGCCGGACGCATCGGCAAGTTGCAGCGGGCGACTTGTGTGATTGATGGTTCCCCAAGCAGTCCCGAGATACCGGTCGCAGAGTCTCCGAAACATCTCGACTGGGATCGATGGCTTGGGCCCGTACCCAAAAGTGACTTTCGCTATCTGGCCAGCAACAACGGAGAGACCAAGAGTTGGTCCCGGTGCCATTACGAGTTTCGTTGGTGGTACGAATACTCGGGTGGCAAGCTGACCGATTGGGGTGCTCATCATGTGGACATTGCGACGTGGGGTTTGGGAAAAACCGACACCGGACCGATTTCGATCAATCCCGTGAAGGTTGTTCATCCGGTGCCGTTCCAAGACGGTTATCCCACCGATCCATCGCGATACAACACAGCTACTGAGTTCGTGATCGAGGCCAAGTTTGCCGATGACGTGGAGATCGTCATTCGGCACGATGGTGGCAACGGAATTCTGTTTGAGGGGACCGAGGGCCGCATCTTTGTCAATCGAGGCAAATTGTCCGGAAAGGCGGTCGAGGATTTAGCCAGCAACCCGTTGCCAGAGGGTGCAATCGAGAATGCCTACAAGGGGCGAGCCTTGACCGATCACACGCGTAACTTTTTCGAGTCGGCCCGGGATCGTGTCGAGCCGATCTCGGATGTCTTCAGTCATCATCGAGCGTTGTCGACCTGTCATCTTGCCGGCATCGCAGCCCGCCTGAATCGAAAAATCGGATGGGATCCTGTCGCCGAAACGATCACTGGCGATGAGCAAGCTCAAAGCTTGGTCGCACGCGAGTATCGCAAAGGTTTCGAAATCGAACGGACCAGCTAGTCAAC
>CAYXFO010000123.1:5511-10914 GCA_964464255.1 uncultured Pirellula sp. | reverse complement strand
GTGACAGCGTCCTCAAAAAGGTGTCAGGTACCTTTTTGGCATTTTAAGCCAGGGAAGTGTGCAGTCCCAACGCTAGCTGGGGAAACTTTGCCTCCGGTTGCACAAGCCAACCGGGGGGCCTGTCGAATCACACGCCCTTCGCAAAGACTAAGTGCGTGCCGCCCAGATCGTGATCACTCCATCTTTTGCCAGCCAGCAGAACGCGCACCGCGTCGCTCGCCTGCGGCTAAGGGGTCAATCGAGTTCGCGTCCGGATGGTGAACGGTAGTTGCGATCCTAGCGTCGAAGCAAGATTTATCGGGCCCAGATCGTTGTGATCTTCCAGCCTAATCGCCGCAGATGGGGAACGACTGCGTCATCGATCGCCCGCTTCTCATCCCCATTCAATAGCCAGTGGGTTCGAGACGCTGCAACCACCAATCCCGCGCAGATCAAAGCTGCTGGCAGAGCGCCCAGGACCAAGGCGACAGGTGCAGCGGCAAAAGTGCATGTGGGGGTATCAATCGCGACCCCCAAGTATCTCAAGCTGAAAATCGCTAAACCCAAAAGCAAGCCGCATGCTGCGACATTCGCATTCATCGCACCATGCAAGCCCATCGAAGGGGTCCAGCAAATGCATAATCCGATGTCGGCCAGCAACGCTACAGTCGTGAGGACTCCTAGCAACCTTCCTCGCTCCGCACACCAAAAATAGTTGCTTAGAAATAGAGTGACCGACATCCAGCAACAGACAGTCAATGCCTTGGGCAATATCGATAGCCCATCCGCGTAACGACCCTGCAAAAGCCACCCGAACAAAAATGGCGAAGCGACGAGAGCCCCCAGCGACATGAACAAGAAGAAACCGCTCGCAAACTTGACCGAGGTCCTCAACGAGGTGACCACGCGATCAAAGCGTCCACGCTCCCAGTCGGCGACCAAATAAGGAAGTACGATCCCAGCGAGCATCACTGCAAGATTCCATAGCAGGGATGGAATCAATTTGCCGCTATGCAGTTGACCTACCAACGCATGCACATCTTGCCCATGAATCTCCACCGACGAGAAGTGCAGCAGCGAATATCGATCCACGAGATCGAATGAGTTCCAGAGCAGGTTTATGATCCAAACACTGGCCGCAAAAGGAAGTACTCGATGGGCAATAACTGTCCAAGCGATGACCTGTTGGCCTTCCTTACGCCACTGATCCGAATGAAGCAAGACTTTAATCGAAGGTAGTATTCCCAGCACGGCAGCACCAGCGAAGGCGATCACCAACACTCGCCAGTCTCGAAACCAAACCAGGCCAAGGAGACTGAGGCAAGTGAATGCAATCGAATTGATCGCGTGCATGGTAGATACCGTCTTGGGCAACCTCAGACCGCTTACCAGTTCCGTCATCGCATTGAACGATATGATGCACCCGAGTGCCAATGCGACAATCAACATATCGAGTCTGGAATGGGGCTCGCCGAAAATGATGTTGCTACTAGAACCATGAAACAAGACCAGTGATGATCCGATCGCCAAGTAACCTGCCAGAGCAATCACCATGCTCATCAAGAGAAAGCGAGCCAGTTGGCCGCGACCTCGATAGGCTTCCACAAACCTTCCAAACGTGCCTGGCAAACCGAGAACCGCTAGTGGTGCTGCCAAGCAAAAGAAGCTGCTCGCTAGCCCCCAGATTCCTAGTTGAGCTTCCGTCAAGAAATAGCAGACGGCTAAATTACGTGCGAAACCGATCCCGCGCTGCAGGATATTGATCACCAGCATCCATGACATCCCCGATGCGAGAGTGTCTGTGGTTTGCGGGCTGTCGAACGAGGACTCCACGGTGGTTGCGGGAGTCGTAGTTGTTGCAGCGATGCTCACGAATTAGTAGCGAACCAGTGGCGAAAGTTGGGGGCTGGAAAATGGCTGTATCCCAACTTGTCTTTCTATCAGATCCACGGCACCACTCGATTCCGATGGCCTGGGCAAATTGCCCCGAATACCTAGAGCGGAATTGACACTTCAGCAAGATATGACGATTGTAACGGCCCTTAAGCGACCGCCCGCATTCTGTGGCTGTCCACGAGAGCCAGAGGATGCGCCAACGGTTGGTCGTCGGTTACGACCACTTGCGTCGCGAGTCGCTGAGTCGCATTGAGAATGATGGGGCTCTTTAAGTTCGTTGTCAGGTTATCACCGGAGCGGCTGATTACCGTCAAAACGAAGATTCTGTCCCGGTTGTGGATTTGGAGCATGCCGAGATCTCTTCGATGCACATGCAGTTTGTGACTGGGGAGGAATCGGCGAGGGCTGATGACGGGCAAAGCCACATCGGATAGCGCAACCGACTGAAGCCAGGCTACTTCCTCGTTCTCCTCATTCGCCAGCAATACCCAGTGGCGACACGATTCATAGCCGATCAAGCCTTGAGGCATGAAGAGCATGTCGGAATAGTGAACGTCGAGGGTTCCAAATCGCGAAGATTGGATTTGCATAATAGCACCTAGGACAATGGATAACTCCACACCATTTCCTGTATTCGGCAGAACCGGATGACAGGTCTGAGGGAACCTGGACAAATTTGACGGTTTTGCTCACTGGCGAAGAATTAGGATTGCGCCAGGCAGTGGCGATTTGCCATCGAGATGCCGCTGACGATGGCTCCCACGATCCCGACAAATCCCTGATCGGTTCCGCACAGAAACAGATTCTCAAGATGAGTCGTCCCGTCGAGTCGCTTCTCCGGAGCCCCGTAAACCGCTCCGTTGTCGTGGGATGTGAAGCGACGGATCGTTTTAGGAGTAAAGATGTCGGTATCGATTACATGGCGTCGGAAGTCCGGCATGAATCGGACGGCCGCGGAAACGGACTGATCGTACCATCTCAGTTTCTGACGCTGGTATTCCCCTTCTTCCAATGCAACCCATTGGTCTGGATCGGCGATCGTCGTCAATCGAACGAAGCCTCCATCGAGTTCACCATCTTCGCTAGCATATTCATAATTGTTGGGGGAGCAGATCACGCCGGTTCGAACGTCGCATAATTTGTCTCGGCAGCGTTCCCAGTGGAATGTTTCGCTGTCATTGAAGAAGACGATCGTCTTGTCGAAGCCGAAGGATTGGGGTTGGCAATCGAGCACGGAGATCGACTCGATAAACGACATCTGGCCGGCGTTGACCGGTTTCTCTTCGGAGAGGGAGTCGCACATACGCATGGTTTCGACGACACCGGCGCTTGATAGGATCCGTTTCGCGAAGAGCTTGTCGCCGTTTTCCAGTTCGACTGCGGCGATGCGATGATTGTCGACATGGAGTTTGGCAACGCCGCTTCGCAGTTTCAATTGACCGCCGAGTTCGCGAAATCGTCGGACGAGATTCTTCAAGATAAGTCGAACCCCTTTGTAGGGGCGGGCGAACCCCTCCAAGAAGATACTGCGAAACATGATGCAGAACTGTCCCCAGTCCATATCGTGTTCTCTCGCGTTGCCATACCACATCAGTGGGCACAGGAGCATCTCGATGAGCAGTGGATCGGAAAGGGTTTCATTGAGGATTGCACGTGTCGAGCATTCAAAGTCCTCTTGTTTCAGATCGTCGTAATCGACGAGACGTTCGAGCAATCGGTTAAACGCATCGCGCTGGTGTGGGAACTTGCTGGCGATTTCGCTTTGCAGCAATCGGATATCGTTGTTGAATTGGAGTTCGACACCTGGGAATGCGATGGTGGAGCCGCGTTGTGGGGCGAGATGGAAATCATCCCAACGGAAGCGAAGTTGTTTCAGCAATCGCGCCAGGGGACCTTTCTTGGCGCCACGTTGGGTAAAGTTGGTCATCGCATGAAGTCCGACATCGTAATCGCGGCCGTTCATGCGGTAGAAGGAGTTTAGTCCGCCGATCGTCCAATGCTTTTCGAGGATGCAGACACGTTGGTCATACATGGCGAGTCGGATACCGGCGGCTAGTCCGCTCATGCCAGCACCGATGATGATGGTGTCGTACTCGGTTTGCGTTGATGGAGATGGAGGAGGTGGGGTGTCTGTCACAGGATGTCCTAGTGAGTCGCTATTTTGTGACAGCTTGCAAGACGACACCATCGAAGCGAGCGATGCCTTCGGCGCCAAAGAGTCCGATCGACACGATCGCTTCGCGCGCTTGGGGTGGGACCGGAAAGATTTTCTCTTCGTATCGCCAATTGCGAGTCCCCTTGAATCCGCCAACGTAGTTATAGCCAATGCGATTTCGGTCGGCATCGAAATACTGAATCGCGATTGAAGGAGACTTTTCCTTGTTTCTTCCTACTTTGACATCCTTGAGCCATATATTCGCTCCGAGTTTGATCTTTTTGACGGTCCGACCGTCAATCGGGATGCCTTGCAAGAGCATGTTGGGAAGATTGGGGTCGTAGCTTTCGAATTGCACGACATTTTTGCCGTCGGGAGCTTCCGCATCTTCGATCTGCACACACCCAAATTGGTAATACCATCCCGGTATATGGAAGTTGCGGATGAGGGGCTCTTCGAAGCTGGTGTTGAACAGTACCGGGTTGGAGCCATCGGGCTTATCGGGCCGCGATTGCTCGGCGTTTCCGGTCATCGGCACGAATAATGTCGGAGTTAAGGCCTCCTTCTCGAGCTTGCCATCCTTCTTGCGCATCAGGTAGAGCATTTGTTGGTAGCGTTCCCCGACGGGAATGACCATCAAGCCACCTTCTTTGAGTTGCTCCTGGAGAGGGACAGGGACATCGGCTGGCGAGCAGGTGACGATGATCTTGTCGAACGGGGCATGTTCTTTCCAACCCTGGAAACCGTCCCCGAGTTTGCAATGGACATTGGTGTAGCCGAGTTCTTCTAGCAGACCGATCGTTCGCTGGCCGAGATCTTCCTTGATTTCGATCGTGTAAACATCTTTTACCAAGGGGCTCAAAATCGCAGCTTGATAACCGCTACCGGTCCCGATTTCGAGAACAACATCGGTGGGCTTAGGTTGTAGAGCTTCGGTCATCAGAGCAACGATGTAGGGACTGCTGATCGTCTGCTGATCGCCGATAGGAATCGCGATATCGAGGTAGGCTTTCGAGACATATTCAGGGGGTACGAACTCGTGGCGAGGCGTTGTGCCAACAGAGCGCAGTACCCCTTGGTCCTTGATACCTCCGGGAATCAGAACATTCCGGACCAAGCGTTCGCGTTCAACTGCGTAAGGATCGACGTTGTTTCTCTGAGCAGAGGAGGGTGAACTTGCGAGCAAAAGACTCGCTATTCCTAGGGCAAACGCGACCAACGAGTTATTCCACGAGTGGCCGTAGCGCATAGAGACCTCAGTCCATGCTGACACGCTCGACGTATTCGCCCGTCCGCGTATCGATCTTGATGACGTTTCCTTCCTTGATGAAACCAGGGACTTGGAATTCCAAGTCCCTGGTTTCATCAAGGAA
>CAYXFO010000123.1:0-5501 GCA_964464255.1 uncultured Pirellula sp. | reverse complement strand
GAGTAACGTGCGAAGGAGGAGAAATCGTGATCGGATTGCCGTTGAACAGCACCATTGCCACGGGCATTCCTTCCTTGAGGTACTTCCAGTTCTCGTCGACCTGGTCGGACGACAATTCGTACTGTTCGAACGACTTGGTGTCCATGAAGACAAAGGTGCCAGCTTGATTGTAGAGAAACTGGGTGTCCAATTCCTCGACATCGGCTACTTCCAATTCGTCGCCACCCTTAAGGGTTCGATCCAGTACCGTATTTCGGATCAGGTTCTTCAGTTTGCATTTGTACAGAGCGTTTCCTTTACCCGGCTTGACGAAATTCACTTCGTTGAGGAGGTACGGTTCGCCGTCAATCTGAACTTTAAGACCCTTTCGGAGGTCGCTGGTTTTGTACGTTGCCACGATATCTTTGGTAAAAATTAAGGGAAAAGATCATTCAGTTAGCGTCAGTGTAGGGGAATTTGCGGAAATTGTCTTGCCCCCTTCTGGCATCCTGTTTTGGTTGTTGGTTGCCTGCGGGATGGGTTAGAATGGACAAGCGGCGCTCCGATGACCGCCTCCATCGCCTCCGCGAGATTCTTAAGGTGAAATGAATATCGATCGCGTCGTTCAACCGATGGTCGCTTGCTTGGGAAACCCTGTCGCCGGGGATCCGACCCAGTTCGTCATGTCGCGAATCGCGCGGGAGGCTGGCCTGGATTGGCGTTTTTTTACTTCTCAAGTCGAGCCGGATCAGTTCGAAACCGCCTTTCGAGGCGTTCAAGCTTTGGGTTTGTCGGGCTTGTCGATTTTGGAGCCGTTCCAACAACCGGCCGTCTCGTTTCTGAAATCTCTTTCCGACCAGGCGTCACTCCTTGGGCGTGCGAGTGTGGCTCGCCGCGAGGAAGATGGTTGGGTGGGGGATCATACCCAAGGTTCTGCCTTGATGCAGTTACTCCGCGCACGGCTCGGTGGCCACAGCCTTCGGGAAGATGGCACCATGAGCCCCCAATCGATTTTGGTGCGAGGGTCGCGGTTGGCCGCCGAGATGCTCGAGGGACTCACGACAACGCTCGAGGGAGACTTCCGAGTGCTTTCGTTCAAAAATGGAGATCCCGATCCCGACCCGTCCGCATCCGAAGCAACGGCGGACGATTCCACAGCCAGCACAGTTCAGACGGTTGGATACGACGAGCTCGCCTCGCTCGAGCGTCCCGTGCGAGTCCTTTTGTTCGACGGAGCTTCGATGCCTCAGCAACCGGGTAAAGCCAAGAGCCTGACCAAGTGGTTGCAACAAATCGCGTGGGCGACGTCCCCTGTGGTCGTCTGCACTCATGGTCGTCAACAACTCGATGAAGGAGCCTTGGAATGGCTCAAGGGGCGCGATGTGCCAGTAGTCGAAGAACTGGAGCTGATGGCTTACCGCGCTGCGGTCGATTTTCATTTTTGGACCGAGTACGAACCGAGCATCGAATTGATACGCGAGTCCCTCGAGGAGTATCTGCAATGGTGAGTCGTCGCGATTTCTTGATGCGATCCGCAAGCGGCTTCGGTGCAGTCGCACTGATGGCGTTGCTCGCTGAGCAGGAACGTCGGAACGCTTGTGCTGCAGATCAGCTTCCTCAACCCCACTTCCAAGGTACAGCCAAGAGCGTCATCTTCCTCTACATGGACGGTGGTGTATCGCAGGTTGACACATTGGATCCCAAACCCCTACTGACCAAGTATCACGGCCGCAGCCCCGGCGAGTTCTTCGAGGTGGCTCCTACGCAATTCAATAACGTAGGAACGGTCATGGGATCTCCATGGGAGTTCTCGAAGCATGGTGAGAGCGGCATCGAAATCAGCAGTTTGTTCCCCATGATTGCCGGGCATGCCGATAAGCTGGCCGTGGTTCGCTCGATGACGTCGAAGTTTCCGGAGCACACATCGGCTAATTACTTTTTGCACACCGGTCATGCATTGCAGGGTCGTCCGAGCATGGGTGCCTGGGTTACCTATGGTTTGGGAAGCGAATGCCAAGATCTCCCAGGCTTTATCGTCCTCAACGGAGGTTTGATTCCGCCTGGAGGATTGGACTGTTTTGGGAATGGTTTTCTCGCTGCAACCTATCAAGGCTCTGTACTAAAGCCTAGGCAGGAAAGCCTAGCGAATGTCAAGCCGCTTGAGCCATCGCTCGATCTGCAGCGTCGCAAGCTCGATTTTTTGCGAAGCCTCGATCGCGAAACGCTCGATACCTATGGCCAACAAGATGCGGTCGAATCCGCGATCGCAAACTATGAACTCGCATTTCGCATGCAGTCGGCGGTTCCCAAAGTCTGCGATCTCGCGCAGGAAACCGAAGCCACTCGCAAGATGTACGGCCTCGATCATGCGTATGAGCCCACGCGAATCTTCGCCCAAGAGTGCTTGATGGCTCGCAGGTTGGTGGAAAGCGGAGTCCGTTTCATCGAACTGACCTGCCCAAGCGTTGGCCACGATCGCTGGGATCAGCACAGCAATATCAAGGAAGGGCACAGCAAGAATGCCTTGGCAGTCGATCAACCCATCGCTGCCTTGCTCGAGGATCTGCAGCAGCGCGGACTGCTCGATTCAACTCTGGTGGTCTGGTCGGGAGAGTTCGGCCGCACCCCCTTCGCACAAGGATCCGATGGTCGCGATCACAATCCCTTCGCCTTCTCGATCTGGATGGCCGGCGGAGGCATCAAGGGGGGGACTGTTCATGGCGCGACCGACGAATGGGGGTATCGGGCCGTCGAAAACAAGTGCGAGATCCACGATCTGCACGCCACCATGCTCCATTGCCTAGGTTTGGATCACACCCGCTCCACATTCCGATTCGGAGGTCGCGACATGCGATTGACCGATGTTCACGGCCATGTGATCCACGAGATCCTCGCATAACCCGAAGCGTCAGCGAGGGACGCACGAGGGAAGACGTCGCAAGCGACGTAAGTCCATCCCTCACTTACGTTTCGGGTTGTGATAATCCCTGGCGAAGAGTGCTAGCTCGGGATGAACGTAGACGTCGCAAGCGGACTCAAAATTCATGTATAATCCACCCGGTCACTGGTCAGATGTCTGACCGAATCCCTGCCCCTTTCTAGAACGCGATACCTTTCCTGGACCTCACCATGAAACCTTCCTGTTACACGACTCACGCGTTGCGAACTGCCATCTTTGCCTTCGTTACCATCGGGGTAGGGGAGGGGAGGGGGGAGGATTGGCCGCAATGGATGGGGCCCAATCGAGACAATCAATGGAAGCCCGCATCCATTCCCGCCAAGTTCCCCACGGGAGGCCTGCAACCCAAGTGGACAACTCCTGTCGGTGGTGGTTACGCGGGTCCCGCCGTTGTCGGCAATCGCGTTTACGTGACTGACCTGATCACCAAGGCCGATGCCAAGGTCGATAACTTTGGACGCAAGTCATTCGACGGAACCGAACGGGTTCTCTGCATCGACGACAGCAACGGCAACGTGATTTGGAAACATGAGTATCCGGTGCGTTATGCCATTTCCTATCCAGCGGGCCCGCGCTGCACTCCGACCGTCGATGGTCCGCGAGTCTACACGCTGGGTGCCGAGGGGGATTTGTTCTGTTTCGAACGAGAGACCGGCAAGGTTCTGTGGTCCAAACAACTGAAGGAGGTCTACAAGACTAACTCAGCCCTTTGGGGGTATGCGGCCCATCCGCTGATCGATGGCGAGAACCTCATCACTCTAGCTGGCGGCAACGGGAAGCAGACGGTGTGTCTCAACAAGACCACCGGCGAGGAAGTCTGGAGATTCGGAACTGCGAGCGAACAAGGCTATTCCCCTCCCACCATCATCGAAGCCGCAGGCGTTCGTCAGTTAATTCTCGTCAATCCCGATGCAGTAAACTCCGTTGATCCAGCGAGTGGCAAACTCTATTGGACCGTTCCTTATCAAGCCGACAACGGCTCGATCATCATGAGCCCCGTGAAGTCTGGCAACTACTTGTATGTCGGAGGATATTCGAACAAAAGTCTGATGCTCGAACTGGATGCGAAGAGCCCAGGTGCTAATCCGCTTTGGCGCAACGCGGCCAAGAAAGGGATGTCCCCGGTCAACGTGCAGCCGATGGTGATCGGCGATGTCATGTACGGTTGCGATCAGAGTGGCGAAATGATGGCGGTGAAGTTGCCAAGCGGCGACCGCTTGTGGGAGACCAGCAAGCCTGTTAGCAAGCGGCCGCAAGGGAGCGGAACCGCGTTCGTGGTTCGGAGCAACGAGTTGTTTTACTTGTTCAATGAGAGTGGGGAACTTGCGATCGCGAAGATGAATCCTCAAGGTTACGAAGAACTGGCTCGAACCAAGATCATTGAGCCCACCAACAACGCATTTGGACGCGAAGTCGTGTGGTGCGCGCCCGCATTCGCCAACGGTTCAGTTTACGTCCGCAACGATGAAAAACTGATCCGCGTCCCGCTGTCCCAATAAACCAATGTAGAGCCGTTGTCCCCAACTGCTCCCGCCCAGCGTTACCAAACGGAAAGAGTTTCAATCGATTGCTTCGTGCCAACGAGTTCTTGATACGGAACCTTGCGGTGAGACTGCAACGACAACAAAATGAGAAGCGCAGCGTGGGAACAGCAGAGGACTGCTGTTCTACACTGCCAATGTAGAGCCGTTGTCCCCAACTGCTCCCTTCAACCACAGAAATCGATCGAGACTACCTATGACAACACCTAACAAATCCTCGGAAATGACGCGACGATCCTTTGGCCTGGGAGCGATCGGCACAACGGCATCAGCGGCCGTATTGACAGGCGCGATGACCGGGGCAGGGCAGGGGGCTACGGCAGCGGAGGCCGCAGTAACGCCAACTCCAAATAAAGGACGCCTCAACCAATCCCTTTGCAAGTGGTGTTACGATCGCAATCTATCGCTCGATGATCTCTGTGTCATCGCGAAAGAACTCGGCATGGTCGGAATCGATCTGCTGACTCCAAAAGATTTTGAAACAGTAAAAAAGCATGGCTTGGTCTGCACGATGGTTTCGTCGCATCCGCTCACCGACGGATTGTGCGATCCCAAGTACTGGGACAAGTCCCTTGCGGTCTTGAACGAAACGATCGAAGCAACTTCAGCCGCAGGGTTTCGCAATGTCATCACCTTTTCAGGCAATGCTCGCGGTATTGATCGCAAGACCGGCTTGAAAAACTGCGCCGAGGCCCTCAAAAAGATCGTGCCGGTGGCGGAGAAAAAGAATGTGATCCTCAACATGGAACTGCTCAACAGTCGCGTCGATCATGGCGACTATATGTGCGATCTATCTGCGTGGGGTGTCGAGTTGTGCAAAGAGGTTGGCAGCGATCATTTCAAGTTGCTGTTCGATATCTACCACATGCAGATCATGGAAGGAGACATCATTCGAACGATCCAAAAGAACCACAAGTACTTTGGACATTACCATACCGGCGGCAATCCAGGCCGCCATGAGATTGATGACACGCAGGAGCTGTATTACCCTGCCGTCGCCAAAGCGATCGCAGATACTGGGT
>CAYXFO010000122.1:0-10961 GCA_964464255.1 uncultured Pirellula sp. | reverse complement strand
CAGCAAACACCGCCCCGCGATTCATTCTGACCGAACGTTGCTTCAATCGCGCAGCGAGGTTCCGTCTCGATGGATCTCGGATGTGTGTTTTGAAGCTGGCTAAAGGAAAATAGTCCAGGAGGATTCGATGGATCAATCGCATCATGACCTACCCGGCAGACTCGTCAGCGGGAAACTTGGACGACGAGATTGGCTTAAGGGTGCGTCCAGTGTCGCCGCAGGATTGACGATTCCTTCGTTCCTCGGGTCGACTCGACTCCATGCGAACGGCGGCTCGGCTCGTTCGAATGTCAATTGCATCTTCATTTGGACTGTTGGAGGCACCAGCCATCACGACACCTTCGATCCCAAGCCTTTGGCCTCCGATGGTGTGCGAGGGCCATTGAGTGTCATCGAGACAGCCATACCCGGTGTCCACTTCACGGAATTGTGCCCGCGAATGGCCAAGGAAGTGAATCGGTTCTCGCTGATGCGAAGCTGGAACCCGAAGAATGCCGGACACGGTGTGGCGGACCATTGGTGTATGTCGGGCCGAAACATCAACCCATCTTTGGTTTATCCTTGCGTGGGTTCGGTGGTTGCTCATCAGCAAGGCTTCAAGTCCGCACTTCCCCCTTTCATTCAACTCGGGAACCACGTTGATCGGTCGTTTCAAGGTGGGCTCCCAGGCGTGTTGGGGTTGGAGCACGCCGCGTTCGAGATTCATGCGGAAGCCAACGTCGATCGTTTCTCCGTACGCGATATCACACCTCCGTTGAATATGGAGCTGACACGGATTGATCGTCGCCGCGAACTCCTTGCAAAGATTGATCGCATGCAACGAGCCGCCGAATCGCAACCCGCTGCCTTCGCTGCCTTGGATGAGCATTACAAGACAGCCTTCAAAATGATCACCGCTCCCGAAACCAAGCAAGCATTCGATATCGGCAGCGAAACAGAAGCACTCCGAAACGATTACGGCAGGTCATCGTTCGGTCAGAGACTGCTACTAGCGCGACGACTGATTCAAGCAGGCGTCCGATTCGTTACCGTCAGCGACCCGGGATGGGACCATCACCAAGACTGCTTCAACGGCCTCAAGCAACACCGAATGCCACAGGTAGATCAGGCGCTGCCAGCCCTGCTGATCGACCTCGAACAGCAAGGGATGCTCGACTCTACACTCGTGGTGTGGATGACGGATTTCGGTCGCACACCGAAGATCAATCCGGCCATCGGACGAGACCACTGGGCCAGTTCCGGCTTTGCCATCATGGCCGGTGCAGGTGTTCCCGGCGGCCTGATCCTCGGCGAAACCGACGCCGATGGAGGCCAACCCAAATCAAACGAATACTTCACGGAAAACATCGTCGCCACGATGTACCACAAACTTGGCCTCCCTCTCGATCTGACAGTCACTGCAAGCGATGGTCGTCCGATCCGCTTGCTCGAAGGGGAACCAGTCAAGGAATGGGTTTAGTTTCTTCTGGAGATGTTGCCGTGGCCTCATCGCGGATTGCCCCCTCGTACTCGTGCTCGGTAAAAATCCGACGAGTACGAGTACCGCTGGCGCTGAGTACGAGTACGAGTACGAAAAATACGCGTCGGTTCCTGCGCAGGGAACGTTGCGGCAGTCCGCTCCGCTTCGTCGCGTTCTTCACCCTGGCGATGATGGCGAGCGCTGCGTTTGGAGGGGAACTGACGATCGAGCCATCGCAGGTGACCTTGCACGGTAACTTTTCCCAGTCGCAACTTCTCGTCCGCGAGACCGACAGCACGGGGATCTATTCGGAACGATCGGTAGATCACACCTCCCGCGCGGCTTTTCAGTCATTGACTCCCGAGATTGTGCAGGTCTCACCTTCCGGCTGCTTGACCGCTGTCAACAACGGCAACGGCAAGGTTTCGGTTTCGATCGATGGCAAGGTTCTGGAGGTCGCTGTCGATGTGCAGGGAGTGAGCGCGGAACCGACCATCGACTTCCATCGCGACCTACTGCCGCTCATCACACGCGCCGGATGCAACGCAGGATCCTGTCATGCCAGCCAATACGGCAAAGGAGGCTTGGTCCTGTCGGTCATGGCCTTTGACCCGGCCGTCGATTATCAGAGCCTTGCCGTGGGAGCTAGAGGTCGGCGTATCAATACAAATAACCCAGCCGAAAGTTTGATCCTCAAGAAAGCAACCGGTGCGGTCGCGCATGGTGGAGGCGTTCGCTTTGCCGCCGACTCCAACGAGTATCGAGTTCTCACTCGCTGGATCGCGTTGGGCGCACCCAAGCCTAACCCATCTCCCAAGAAAATATCGCGACTGGCGATCCACCCTTCAAAACGTGTCGCGACGATCGGGCAATCGCAACAGCTTCGCGCTGTCGCGACCTACGAAGATGGTGAAGAGCGTGACGTTACGGCCTGGACGCGATTCGACGCCATGGACGAAGGAGTGGTAAAAGTCTCCAGTTCCGGTCTCGCTCAAACAGTCGGCAAAGGGCAAGGGGCGGTGATGGCTCGCTTTGCCAATCAAGCCGAGATTTCCACCTTCGTTGTTCCGTTTGCTGAGTCGGTGAACCTCGATGCATGGGTGTCCTTGCAACCACTGGACGATATCGCGAAAGGGAAGTTTCAGGAATTGAACCTGATGCCATCCGGGATGTGCGACGACGCAACCTTTCTGCGAAGGGCGTATCTCGATGCCATCGGTGCTTTGCCAACGGTCGACGAGTCGCGAACATTCCTGGCTTCGACCGATCCACGCAAACGAGAGATTCTCATCGATCGGTTGCTCGGCCTGACCGGCGACCCCAAGCTCGACACGTACAACGATCAATTCGCTGCCTATTGGAGCTTGAAGTGGTCCGACCTGATCCGAAACAACAGCGCTGTCCTCGGCGAGAGCGGCATGTGGGCGTTGCACAACTGGATGCGAGAGTCCTTTCGGACCAACAAACCGATGGGGCAGTTCGTCAGCGAACTCATCACCGCCAAGGGCTCGATCTTCTCAAACGGTCCGGCTAACTATTTCCGGATCGCCAACAACCCGTCCGATCTCGCGGAATCGACCGCACAACTATTCCTCGGCAAGCGATTGCAATGCGCTAAGTGTCATCACCATCCCTACGAGCGATTGAGCCAAGCCGATTACTACGGTTTCGCAGCCTTCTTCTCGCGCGTTGCGAGCAAGGGCAGCGCGGAGTTTGGGATCTTCGGCGGCGAAACGGTCGTGGTGGTGACCTCGGGCGGTGAGGTCTCGCATCCGAAAACAGGTGCGATCATGAAGCCGACCCCTTTGGAAGGAGAACCCACGGACCATGCTAGCGATCGCCGTATCGCCCTGGCCGAGTGGTTGACCCGCAAAGACAACGCCGCATTCGCAAGCAACATCGTCAATCGCTATGTCGCTTACCTCTTGGGGCATGGACTGGTCGAACCGATCGACGATCTGCGGTCTACCAATCCCCCCTCGAATCCTGAACTGATGGAGCATCTCGTAGGCCAGTTTCGCGATTCGGGTTTCGATGTGCGGCAGCTCATGCGATCGATCATGCGTTCGCGTTTGTATCAACTCGATTCGCAACCCAATTCGTTCAACGCCGACGATTCGCGATTCTATAGTCATTATCGAGTCAAACGCATCGCAGCCGAACCGTTGCTCGATTGCATCGACGATGCGACGATGGTTCGCACCAAACATCCCAATCTGCCGATGGGGAAACGAGCGGTTGAACTGCCCGATGCTGCCACCACCAACACCAACCCGTTCTTGGTCACGTTCGGTAAGACGAAGCGGTCAAGTGTTTGCGAATGCGAGCGTCCTGCGGATGAAAATCTCGCTCAAGCATTGCATACACTCAACGGAGAAATCGTTTCGGCCAAGATTGCTGACGGTCAGGGACGTGTGGCAGGGCTGGTCGCCTCCGGAAAGCCGACCGAAACATGCATCGAGGATCTGTACCTCGCGGCTCTCTCTCGATTGCCGACCCCAGACGAACTCGCCGAAAGCCGCACCTTCGTCGCCGCAAGTCCGTCTCCCGCCGAAGGCTACCAAGACCTTCTCTGGGCCCTCATCAACTCCAAGCAATTCCTCTTCATACGATGAAAACTTCGGCGCACCTACTTGTTAATTATTTGGTCGGTTGTGCTGCGATGCTCTATGTCGGCCAAGTTGCGATCGCGCAGACAAACAACTCGTATCCGATGTTGATGAGTCTCAAGCCAGCAGCGACGGTAGTGGGGCAGACGACCGAACATGAACTGAGCGCCCGTTACAACCTAGCAGGAGGGAACGGGGTGATCATCTCGGGGACCGGAGTCCGAGGCGAAGTGGTTCCGCTCGAGACCGAGAAACCGGAGGACAAGGATCGAAACGACATCACCAGTTCGAAGTGCAAGCTTCGAATCACCTGCGAAGCCGATGCTCTTCCCGGCATTCGGGACTTTCGGGTTTGGACACCGCACGGCGTGAGCACGGTCGGACAGATCGTGGTTGGTCGCGAAGTGCTCGTGAACGAAGTGCCCGATAACGATACCCTGGACAAGGCTCAAAACGCAACGCTTCCCGCGATGATCTGTGGAACGATCGAGAAGGGTGAGGATATCGATCTCTACAAGTTGCGGATCGAGCAACCTGGGGCATGGACCTTTCACATGACGAGCCAGCGATTGCAGAATCGTTTGCACGACATGCAGATCCGGGTCGATCCGATGATCACACTCAAGTCGGCGATCGGTTCCACGATTGCATCGAGCGACAACACCTTTGCAGGGGATCCCTTGATGCACGTGAAGATCGATACTCCGGGGGAATACATTCTGGAAGTTCGAGATGCTCGTTACCAAGGGAACGTGGATTGGACGTATGCCATCGAATGTTCGGCCCGTCCGTTCGCGATGGTAGCCAGACCGCTCGCGATTCGCTCGGGTGGAACCGCTCCGGTCGAGATCGTAGGCTTCGGAATGCCATCCGACGCGACGGCAACCGTGACTTTGCCCGCCAGCGATCGAACTCGCGTGGAACGATTTGCGCCGGTCATGGCCGGTGTGCCTCTTAATACCAGCCAAGTCGTGTCGACTCCCGACCCGATTGTCTGTGAAGCGAGCGGTGACAAGCCTGCGGCTGAGACACCCACACCCTTGTTTGCGATTCCATCGATGCTTTGCGGGAGTATCGACGAGCCCGAGCAAGTCGATCGTTATCGATTCGAGGCAAAGGCTCAACAGCGATTCACCTTCGAAGTCTTCGCCCGCCGTTTGGGTTCGAATCTCGATGCGAAACTACGCATTCTCAATGGTGACGGCAATCCATTGTCGGAAGCGGACGATTCAACATTCGAGAGAGTCCTCTCTTCCGATGCGAGCTTAGAGAACTGGACGTCTCCGGCCGATGGAATCTACACTGTCGAGATTCGCGATCTGCATGGACGAGGCGGGAAGGACTTCCCCTATGCGTTGCATGTGACTCAGGCCAAGCCTTATTTCTTGCTGGAGGCGGATACCGACAAGACTCCGTTGGCGGTTGGGGGAGCGAGCGTTATCTACGTTCGAGCGCAGCGGCGAAATGGCTTTACTGGAGAAATACAGCTTGCCGTGGAAGGATTGCCTCCCGGTGTGCGAGCCGAAGCAGGCCGCATACTCCCATCGCGACCCGATGGGGCTATTTGGTTGACCGCGGCGGCGGACGCTCCTCATGGCATGGCCAATATCCATATTCTCGGATCATCAGAGCACGCGGAAGCCGACGCCTCCAAGACACCGCTCCAGTCGCGAGCATCTTGTTTGCAGGAAGTGTACATGCCCGGGGGAGGTCGCGGCCACTACCCGGTCGACCAGCACACCGTCTCGGTCGCAAAACCGATGGACATCCGCAGCATCAAGCTGAGCGCCAATCAAATCGAGCTCAAGCCCGGCTCATCGCAACGGATCGACATCGAAGTCGAGCGAGCTCCCGACTACAAAGGGAACGTAACACTGGATGCGATGTTGCAGCATCTCGAGCAACCCTACGGTAATCCATTACCAGCGGGTGTCTCGGTCGACATTGGAGCGAGCAAGACCTTGCTTACTGCAGGTGAATCGGCAGGGTACATCACCTTCAAGGCCAATCCGGATGCCCCATTGGTCGCAAAGCATTTGGTACCGATCACGGTGCATGTCTCGATCAACTTCGTGATGAAGCACACGTTCAGCAGCGAGCCTTTTTTCATCACCGTAAAAGGCCCCTGACAGCAAAATATTGACGCAACGTTGAAAAAATGGTCGCTGCCGCAATGCGCCGCGACTGGATTTCAGGGTACTTCTAGTCTCTTGCGCCGTAAACCGGTATCCTATCCGATGGTCGAGGAACCGTCTGAGGTTTGCGACCTCGCTCTCTCCGAATCCCTTTGCATCACCAGAGTAGCTTCACATGCGACCACACGTTGTTCTTTTCGTATTTCTCTTTTCTCTCATGCTTGTTCCGGTATTGGATGCGCAAGAGAAACCGTTCGATTATCGAGAAACCGTACTCGATAACGGACTGAGGGTCATCTCTCTCGAAGATTTTTCGTGCCCTATTGTTGCTGTGCAAGTGTGGTACCACGTCGGTTCTAAGAATGAAGAGCCGGATCGACAAGGCTTCGCGCACATGTTCGAACACATGATGTTCCGTGGGACCGATCGGCTCAACGAAACGGGACACTTCGACAACATTCGCAAAGTAGGTGGCAATTGCAACGCGTACACATCCTTTGACCAAACCGTGTACGTCAACGAAGTCCCGAGCAATCAACTCGAGTTGGTCCTGTGGCTCGAAGCCGAACGGATGGCTTTCCTGAAAATTGACGAGAAGGGTTTTCATACCGAACGCAAAGTGGTGGAAGAGGAACTGCGCATGGGACACAATCGTCCCTACGGTCGAGCGCCAGAAAAAGTGCTCGCGGCCATGTATGGCGATCGCCCGTACGCTTGGACTCCTGGTGGCCAGATTCCGCATCTTCGAAAAGCTCCCATCGAGGAACTGGCAGCCTTTTGGAACAAGTACTACGTTCCCAACAATGCGACCCTCGTCGTGACGGGAGCTGTAAAGCATGACGATGTGCGTTCCCTGGCCATCAAGTATTTCGGATGGATCCCTCGCTGCCCTGATCCCGAACGCCCCGAAGTCAAACCCTTCTCCATGGACAAGCAGCGGCCACCCATCGAAGTCGCCGAAGAAAAAGGGCCCCTGCCTCTCATCGGATGCGCCTACTACACCGTCGGCTCCGACCATCCTGACTCGGTTGCGTTGGAAGTCCTCATGGGAGTGCTCGGAGGTGGCGAATCAAGCCGAATCTACGTCGATGTCGTCAAAGAACAAAAGATCGCTCAAATCGCGATCGGTGGGTCATTCTCCTTCGAGGATAGCGGAATCGCCGGAGCCGGAGGCGTGTTGCTCCCCTTGGTCGGCGACAAAGCGCTTCTGATGAAGACCATCGATAAACACATCGATCAAATCGTCAGCGAACCGATCACGCAAGCAGAACTCGACAAGATGAAGAATCAACTCCGCCGCAATGAAGTCACAGGAACAACAACCGTGGCGAGCAAAGCTGAGCGTCTCGGAAATTACGCGGTCCTTCAGGGTAACACCGAGCGAGTGAATCAGCGTCTCAAAGAGATTGAAGCAGTCACGGTAGAAGATGTGCAACGGGTAGCCAAGAAATACTTGGTGCAAAACAATCGTCGGGACATTCGCATCGAACCGAGCACCGGTGGCATGTTGAAATCGTTGTTCGGAGGTGGAAAGAGCAACAACAACGACGAAGGGCCCGCCCCCGCCGAACCGACGACCAACCGCATTGTCGACAGAACCGGACCCAAGGCAGGTGCAACACGTCCACCAGGATTCCCTGAAAAACCGCCCGTCGCCGGTCCGATCGATTCGATTCCAGAGCCGGAAGTCGCCAAAAAGAAACTGGCAAACGGTTTGAACGTGGCGGTCATCAGCAACCGCGAAGTTCCCATGCTAACCATGGTCCTCGGTATTCGCAGCGGTTCGTGGACGGAACAAAAGCCGGGTGTCGCAGCGATGGCAATGAGCATGCTGGCGCAGGGAACCAAGAATCGAAACGCGAAACAGATGGCTGAGATTCTTGAAAGCAATGCCATCAGCCTCGCTGGATCTGCAAGCATGGATACCGCATCGATCACCGGTTCAGCCCTTGCAGACAAGGCGGACCTCGCCATGGAACTGTTAGCTGACATGGCCCGCAATCCTGTCTTCCCCAAGGAAGAGTACAACATCTTGTCATCGCAGACGCTTGTCGGCCTGGCCATCTCCACGAAAACACCTGAGTACCTCGCCGATCGCGAATTCCGCCGACGGATCTACGGCACCCATCCCTATGCTCGCACCGAGACCGGCGAAGTCTCCGATGTGCGCGCGATCAAAGTCGACGACATGAAGGAATGGTTCGCTGCCAATGTTCGACCGGACAATTGCACGCTCTATTTGGCAGGCGATATCAACTCCGACGCAGGCTTTGCGCTCGTTGAAAAATATCTCGGGGATTGGAACGCTGATGGGGAGTTGAACCTTCCCGCGTTGCCTGCTCTTCCCGAAATCAACGAAACGCAAATCCTGTTGTACGATCGACCGGGTTCAGAACAAAGTCAAATCCGCGTAGGACATGTCAGCATCGGTCGAACGGATTCCGATTACAGCAAGGCGATGGTTATGTCCAGTATCTTGGGAGGTTCGTTCAACAGTCGTCTCAACAAAGCGATTCGTGTGGATAAAGGTTTGACCTACGGTGCGCGCGGCGGACTCGCAGCGAGGCGCTTCGCGGGTGAATTTCAAATCAGTACGTTTTCGAAAACCGTTAGCACTGCAGATGCGATTCAGGTCATCCTCGATGTCGTGAAGACCATGCAGGATGAAAATCCAACGGAAATGGAGTTGCAAGATACGAAAACCTTCGTCACCGGTTCTTTTGCTGGCGATCGGGAAACCCCAGAGGCGACCGTCGGCGATCTGTGGTTGCTCGAAACCCAAAGCTTGCCGTCCAATTACCAAAAACTGTTCCTAGGCGATGTCACTAAGACTACAGCGGACCAGGTAAAGTCGGTCGCAGGGAAACTGATCCGTCGCCAAGGATTGGTCATAGTCGTCGTGGGTGAAGCCGAGAAGATCAAAGCGGATCTCGAGAAGATCGCTCCGGTGACCGTGATCAACGAAGATACTGCCAAGAAATAGCAGATGGAACAATGCAACGACGAGGTACGGATCTCAATCCCAGGAATCGATTTGAGCGGATCTCGACCGTTGTCGATGAGTACTGCGATCCCGATGTAGATCTCGATGGATCGGTGCGAACCGTCCGTACCGAGTGGTATTGGGACGATACGAAAACCATCGTTGCGGAGAACGAGAGTCCCGACATTCCGTTTCGTTACAGCATCAACCCGTATCGTGGATGCGAACATGGATGCGCCTATTGCTATGCCCGCCCCTACCACGAGTATCTCGGTTGGAACGCAGGGACCGATTTCGAAACCAAGATTCTCGTAAAGTCCAATGCGGCTGATCTGCTAAGAGATTGGCTCTCCCGCCCTGCATGGTCAGGCAAGGATCATCTCAACCTCTCTGGAGTTACCGATCCATATCAGCCTATTGAGCGAAAACTCGAGATCACTCGAAGCCTACTGAGAGTGCTATGCGAAGCTCGTCAAGCGGTCTCGATCATCACCAAGAATGCGCTCATCACTCGGGATATCGATCTGTTATCGGATCTCGCAAGGGACAGGGCATCGGCAGCGGTGCTCAGTATCACAAGTTTGAACAAGGACCTTGCCATGGTCCTCGAACCTCGCTGCTCGGTACCGCAAGCTCGATTGCGAGCTGTGCGTGAACTAACCGATGCCGGAATCCCGGTGCATGTGAATATCGCGCCGATCATCCCAGGGCTGAACGATCAAGAGTTGCCTTCCCTGATGGCCGCGATCGCCGACGCTGGCGCTAAGAGTGCGAGTTGGACGCTGCTGCGGCTACCCGGTGCGGTGGAAGGCATCTTCGAGAATTGGCTGGATAGGCATCGACCACTCTCCAAGGACAAGATACTCAACCGCGTTCGCACTCTGCGCGGAGGCGAATTGCATGACAGCCAGTTCGGTCGCAGAATGCGTGGGGAAGGTTTCTTTGCCGATCAATGGACCAAGCTGGCGGAAATATGCCGAACCAAACACTCGCTCGGCCATCGACTCGAGCCGCTCAATACGAGCGTCTATCGCCCACCCGCCTCATCTGCTGGGCAGGGGTACCTTTTCTGAGACATGGGGCAAGCTCCACGCGATCAATAACAGCGGTTCGGCGCGAGCCGTCCGGTCAGAAGTGTGGCAAAAGTCGCATGGTATTGCGCGCCTCCACCCGGATGCTTGCGCATCTCGGCTAGTAATGATCCTCCACGCCCATCGCAAAGCCTCTGGGCGTGCCACCCGATTGTAACCGCCAAAAGCTCACGCAGAGACGCGAAGAGGGCGAGATCAAGTTGATTTAGACGTTGCAGGCGATCCTCGGTGTTCCGGTGAGTGATGTGACGGCTTTTCAGGGTCAATCGCTCAACGAACTGCGTACGATAGCTGAGGATCTTCGCAACAAGATTCAACGGCGTTCCTGAACCTGAAGCGCCACCCATGTCCTGAACCTATACCATGTAGGGGGCATGGCTCGCGTCGAGTTGGCCCTTGCGGTACTGTTTCAACAGTTCGGCCAGCAAAAACGCGATTGACTGGTTCCGCGATTGCATTGTTCATGGTCGATCGATCGTCAATGCTCTGCAAGCTTCGATTATTTTCGATCTGCCAGATCGACGAAGCATACCATCGATGGATTGCCGACCGGTGCATATTGGCCGGTGAATCGAAGTTTTCCTGTCTGCTGATCGACTTCGAACACGGCCACATGGTCCGCGCGTTGGTTGCAGCAATAGAGGAACCGGCCGCTCGGATCGAACGCAAAGCTACGGGGATAAT
>CAYXFO010000121.1:0-11050 GCA_964464255.1 uncultured Pirellula sp. | reverse complement strand
GTGACGTCGATCGCCAATTCGGGGGCAGACGTACCGTAGGCGATGAGAGTCAACCCGATGAGCAGGGAACTGACCCCCATTCCGCGAGCGATCCCAACTCCGCCGTGGATTGTTCCCTCGGCACCGACATACAAAATCGCTAAACCGAGAAAAAATAAAAGAACCGACAAGAGTATTTCCATGCGATCGTTCCGAGGATGCAGGGACGGTTCGACCGATATCCGGTCGCATGGTATACTTTACCTCCCAGGTAACGGCCGCGTGCCTGTCGAAGGAAAAGAACATTCCTCCTACGCTTGTTTACGCAACTTTATTTGAAATTCCATGGCAAATCCAAGTCTTCAAGTTTCTAAAAAAACTCACGTTATGACCGGCGCGGACATCGTCGTCGAGTCGCTGGTTCGGCATGGAGTCCAAGTGGTTTTTGCCTATCCGGGCGGTTGTAGCATGCCCATGCACCAATCGCTCACCAAATACTCGAGCCAACTGAGAACCATTCTGCCGCGACACGAACAGGGGGGGGCATTTGCCGCCCAAGGGATCGCGAGATCGACCGGTGGTGTCGGGGTTGCGATGGCAACGAGTGGCCCCGGGGCGACGAACCTCGTGACCGCGATTGCTGACGCAAAGATGGATAGCATCCCCTTGATCGCAATCACGGGCCAAGTCCCCACCGGAGTGATCGGAACCGATGCCTTCCAGGAAACTCCGATCGTCGAAATCTGCCGAGGCATCACCAAACATCACTATCTTGTTACGAGGGTGGAGGATGTACCGCGAGTGATGAAAGAGGCCTTTCACATCGCGACCACCGGTCGGCCCGGTCCGGTCTTGGTCGACATGCCCAAGGATGTGCAACTCGACAGTTGCGAAGTCGATTGGGATGTGCCGATGACTCTGCCGGGGTATCGTCCCGCCAAACATCCGAATGCCGCTCCGGAGCAGATCCGTCAAATCGCAGCAGCGATCCGACACAGCAAGCGTCCCGTGATTTACTGCGGAGGAGGCATCGTGACCGGGGAAGCTCACCAAGCCCTTCGCGCATTGGCGGAAAAAACCGGGATACCTGTAGCGATGACCGTCATGGGGCTCGGTGTCTATCCCGCAGATGGCCCGCTGTCGCTCGACATGCTCGGTATGCATGGTGCAGCCTATGCCAATTATGCCGTTCGCGACTGCGATCTTTTGATTGCTTTGGGTGTTCGGTTCGATGATCGTGTGACCGGCAATGTCGGTTTGTTCGCGAAGAACGCCAAGATCGTCCATGTGGACATCGATGCATCCGAGTTGAACAAGAACAAGATCGCCCATATTTCGGTTCGCAGCGATATCCGATTCGCTCTCGAGGAATTGAACAAGATCGTCGAACCACCCGAGGATTGTGCCGCTTGGGTAACGCATTGCCGCGAGTTGAAGGGGAAGTTCCCATTCAGCTACGACGACTCCTTCGATGGGATTTTGCAGCAGCATGCCATCCGGACCTTGTCCAATCTGACACGAAACCGAGAGACCTACGTCACGGTTGGCGTCGGTCAACATCAGATGTGGGCCGCACAGTTCTTTCAATTCCAGCGTCCTCGCGCATGGCTCAGCAGCAGCGGGCTAGGAACCATGGGATTCGGACTACCCGCAGCGATGGGAGTGCAAGCCGCACATCCCAATGCTTTGGTGATCGATATCGATGGCGACGGATCCTTCCAGATGAACATCCAAGAACTGGCAACACTCCACTGCGAGAAATTACCGGTCAAAGTACTTCTGCTCAACAACCAACACCTTGGCATGGTGGTGCAGTGGGAGGATCGATTCATGGGATCCAACCGCGCACATACCTACTTGGGTCCTATCGACCATGAGGAAGCGAGCGGTCCGGGATCGACGGTCGCTCATTCCTATGTCGCGACTCGCTACCCCGACTTCGTGCAGATCGCCAAAGGATACGGATGCGGCGGGGCAACCGTTCGTCGCAAGGCGGATTTGGAAGGAGCACTCGAAGAAATGATCCGCTATCCAGGTCCGTTCGTGCTCGACGTCGAAGTTCCATATCAGGAGCATGTTCTTCCAATGATCCCGTCCGGCAAGACGGTCGACGACATGATTCTCAAGTAGACGGCATGAGTCTCACGTAATGGCGATCCCCCATTCCAATCCCTTTAACTAGATCTCTCCCGATGCTCGACCTATACGATAAAGTCCAAGAAGCCTGTGCATTTATTCGTAAGGCTTGGCATCATACGCCGCACGCCGGGATCATTTTGGGAACAGGCTTGGGACCGCTGGTGCAGCGGATCGAAGTTCAAGCAACTATCGAATACGAAGACATTCCTCACTTCCCGCGATCCACCGCCACCTCGCATCGTGGGCGGCTCGTGTGCGGCAATCTCTGTGGTCTACCGATCGTCGCCATGGACGGACGATTCCACATGTACGAGGGATACCCCCTCACGCAAATCACGCTCCCGGTTAGGGTCATGAAGTTTCTCGGCGCACAGGTGCTGGTGGTCACCAACGCTTGTGGTGGAATGAATCCGAATTACCGCGCCGGAGACATCATGGTGATCGATGACCACATCAACTTGATGGGTGATAATCCCTTGATCGGTATCAATGATGATCGGCTCGGACCTCGGTTTCCGGACATGTGCTACCCCTACGATCCCGAACTCATCGATGCAGCCCTTCGGATCGCCCGAAACAATGACATCGTCGCACATCGTGGCGTATTCGTCGCAGTCGCAGGCCCCAACCTGGAGACCCGCGCCGAATATCGTTTCCTGCGTGGCATCGGAGCCGACGTAGTTGGAATGTCTACCGTCCCCGAAGTGATCGTTGCGGTCCATTCCTCGATGCGGACAGTCGGTTTTTCGGTTGTGACCGATATGTGTTTGCCAGACTCGCTCGAACCGGCAAACGTCGAAAAGATCATCGCAATTGCCAATGAGGCTGAACCGCGACTGACATCTTTGGTCACCGGCGTTCTCGCTCACGAGAAATCCAGATCGCACTCATCTTCAAAGGTTTCGACGAAAGACACGTGACCGCCGACGCATTGTCTGCCGACTGGATTCGGCAACGATCTCCGAATTTCTCACCCCGAGTTGGCATCATTCTCGGAAGTGGCTTGGGTGCGTTGGCCGACTCCATTCGCCCCGTCGCGATCCATCGATACCAAGAGATCCCCCAATTCCCTAGATCCCATGTCGCCGGGCATGCAGGAAACTTGGTACTCGGCGACCTCGGTTCGGTTCCCGTGGTGGCCATGCAAGGCAGAGCGCACCTCTACGAAGGATGGTCGATCGACCAGTCGACCTTACCGGTTCGCACGATGGCTCGCTTAGGTATCGAGTTATTGATCGTATCCAACGCTTCCGGCGGAATATCCTCCCGTTTCCGAAGCGGCCAATCCGTCTTGATCGATCACCATGTGAACCTGATGTTCCGTAGCGGCATCTCTTTATCTAACGAGAGAGTCGGGTTGGCAACGTATGGCGTACCGGATCGGACGGCGTCGATTTACGATCCTGTTTGGCTCGAGCGAGCGGAAAAAGAGGCGATCGACTTAGGTTTCTCGCTTCCTCGAGGTACCTACCTCGGTACACTGGGACCCAACTATGAAACGCGGGCCGAGTACCGAGCGTTTGCGAAGATGGGTGCGGATATGGTGGGGATGAGCACGGTTCCAGAGACCATCGTCGCATCCCAGCTAGGCATTCCGTCCCTCGCGTTTTCGATCGTCACCAATGTCGCCAAACCCGATGCCCCCTCCAAAACAGAACACTCGGATGTCTTGGAATGGTCGAGGAACGCCCAAAAGCAGTTGATTCCGTTGATCGAGCAACTGCTGCGCAAGTACTTCACCGACAGATAAATCATCTCCACGCGAGCAGGCCAGACGTTGAACGAAAAGAAAAGTAAATCCGAGGAGCCCACCAAGAGAGTCCTCGATCCCCTCGCCGATGAAGCGCTCACCGAAGCGATCGGATCGGTCGATAACGCGCCGACCCTCTCCTATCACCACGCCGGCCTAACCGTGGAAGGGTACTCGCGCGCCGCTGTGCAAACCTATTGGCGCATCGCTGAGATGAAGATCGGCTTTGACTTGGGTGCACAGCCATGGGATTTCATGGCACTGCCTCGCTACTTCATCACCCATTCGCACCTGGATCACATCGCAGCTATCCCTTCTTATGTGGCGCGACGCCGCATGATGAAGATGGAATCGCCGACCATCTACCTTCCTGGGCATACGGTTTCCTCCGTGGAACAGCTGCTCCGCGTCATCGGCCGACTGGACCGCGGGAGATTGCCATGCGAATTGATCGCAGTCGAACCGAACCAAGAAATCGAACTATCTCGAGAGTTGGTGGTCACCACGTCCGCAATGCGACACTCGATCCCAGCGTTGGGCTACATCGTTTGGGAGCGCCGCAAAAAACTCAAGCCTGAGTTCGCACATTTGACGGGCGATGCCATCCGCGATCTTCGATTAGCGGGGACGGAAGTGACACACGAGATCCGAGTCCCGATGGTCGCGTACACCGGCGACACTTCGCCCGCTGGCTTGGATGCATCACCCGATATGTACCGGGCCAAGATTCTCATCACCGAGATGACCTTCCTGGCCCCCGAACATCAGCAGGACAAGATCCACAAGCATGGACACATGCACCTGAACGACTTCGTCGACCGACGAAACGACTTCAAGAACGAAGTCATCATCTGCGGCCACTTCAGCGTTCGATACAACGACCGCCAGATTCGCCGCTGGGTCGATCGCGCCTTGCCCGATCGCCTGGACGGCCGGCTCAAATTGTGGATCTGATTCGGATTTTGGAAGTAAGAATTGGCTGACGATTGAGCGGAACCTCGATTACTCCGTCTTCAAACTTCCGATTCGGAAAACGGGTCCGCATCTCTACATATCGGGACTCGTCATGAGCCGATGCTCACAGCCGTTGCAACACCACCAACCGGCACCGCAGATCACGCATCAATTTCTCTAATCTCATTTGCCTCGGGATTAGCCTAAACTAATATTGAGATGTAGGCCGATAGGGTTTTATGGTTGGGGCGCGGCAATCTGAGGGGGTTGTTCGCGTTGTTCCGACTGGTGAGAGCTTAGCGACCATCCGTTTGTTGCATCGAACTTGCGAGGGATTTTGTAAAGAGGGCACCATCATGAACGTCCTGCTTTCGTTGGTTTGTATCGCGTCGAGTTGCGGTCTTGGGGATGGTTTGCAGGGACGAGTGATTGAGGAGTCGATCGACATGATCGAGCTGAATCACTTTTACGATTCGAGCGGGAGGCACATTTACGACCAGGTGATTTTCTATCACTTGGCTCCGGAAACGGGCAAATACCGGGTGCGGGCGTGGTGCCTGGTTGAGGACCGAGAGAGTCTGTCGCGGAGACCGATTCGCAATCCCGGGACCGGTCGGGTGCGTGTGGAATGGTATGATGGCGAGCAGCGAGTGCTGCGGCACCTGGAGAGTTCGGTATATAGGGAGAGTTGGACTCAGGTGGATCCTGAGCGTATGGACAAGCGTTTCTTGGATGAGCGTTTGCGATTATCTTTGGTGCAGGGACCACAACGGGCGGAAGCGGAGCGTCAATTGGTAGCAGAGATGGCTCGAAGCGAGGAATTGCAGAACCCTGAGACGGCTTCTGTGGAGAATGGCCCAACTTTTTTGGCGGGTGGAGGTCGCCGTTGATTCGTGAGCAGTTAGCGGTCGAAGCTTTGCAAGAGCAAGCCAAGAAGTTGGGCTTTGTCTTGCTGGGAATCACTGATGCTCAGGAATCACCCGACTATGCTAATCTTTGCGAATGGCTTGAACGGGGCTATTCGGGTTCGATGGATTACCTCGAACGGCGCAAGGAGGCATATCGACACCCGCAGCATGTCCTTGAGGGTTGTCAATCGATTGTGATGTTGGCGATGCCGTATGGCAAGCATCCTCGGACGTTGCGAGCCAAGGGGGATTCTTCGCCGAAGCAGGCGACCGATTCCGAGCAAATTTCTGAGGGTACGATCGCATCTTATGCCTCGGGATTGCGGGACTACCATGATGTGATTCACGACCGGCACGGGGAATTGGTGGCATTGCTTGCCCGGATGTTTCCGGGGATGCGATCTCGGGGTGTGGTGGATACGGCTCCCTTGTTGGAACGAAGTTTCGGTCGACTGGCAGGGCTTGGCTGGCAAGGGAAGAACACGCTTTTGCTGAACCGGGAACTGGGGAGTTACTTTCTTCTCTCCGCGATATTGACGGAAGCGAAGTTGCCTGCGAGCGATTTAAGGCAGACCGATCATTGCGGAACGTGTCGTGCTTGTTTGGATGCATGTCCGACGCAGGCCTTTCCATCACCGCGAGTGTTGGACGCAACGCGATGCATCAGCTACTGGACAATTGAGCATCGCGGGTCGATTCCGGAGGAGGTTCGTGCCGGAATCTCTGACTGGCTGTTTGGTTGCGATGTTTGCCAAATGGTCTGTCCATGGAATCGCAAGCCCGAGCCGGAGGTGGATCGGGAGCTGACTCCGGAGTCATGGGATGAGAAGGTGGACTGTCTTTTCTGGCTCGAGATTGACGAGTTGGGGTTTCGCGAGCGGTTTCGGCGAACACCTTTTTGGCGTACGCGGCTTCGGGGGATGCAACGAAACGCGATGATTGTGGCAGCCAATACTGGTCGGTTGGACGCCATCGAGGCCATCGAGTTGTTCCTCGGTTGCGGGGATCCTGTGCTGGAGGAAACCGCCCGTTGGTCTCTTGGGGTTCTCGCTTCTTGTCGCTGAGGCACAGCGTCTATAATGCCGTTGAGGTAGGAACTTTCCTCGCGGAAATTTTTTCAGGGCTTCATCGGCCTTGGTTAAGCCGCGGGAACATGGTGGAAAACTCTTTTCAGCCCCAGAGTTGTATGAAAAACGCTCTTCCGACAGCACTCAAAAAGACAGAAAACCGTTCGTTGCAAATTCAATGGAGCGATGGCGAAACATTCGAGTACTCGTTTGGCAAACTTCGGGATGCGTGTCCATGCGCCACTTGCAAGGAGCGGAAAAAAGCTGACTTGCAGAAAGGTCCTGCTGATTTGCTCAAAATCTTGAAGCCTGGGGAAGCCAGAGAGTTGGATGTCCTCGAAATGCGGCCGGTCGGCAATTATGCCTACAACATCACTTTTTCGGACGGACATAGCTCGGGTCTATTTACAATGGAGTTGTTGAGGGAGTTGGGTATCCCTTGTTCCGACCCGTGTTAAGCACCGCCAACATGACCTATCGCATGCCGCGAAAAACCAACGTTTCTAACCTCTTTGGCGGGAAGGAGCGATCATCTGCGGGGAGCGGAAGGGATGACTTGGTAGTGGTCGGATGGCAGGAAATGGTGGGGCTTCCCGAGTTAGGGATAGAGCAGTTGCCTGTTAAGCTCGATACCGGAGCGGTTTCATCGTCGCTGCATGTCGAACATATCCGATATTTTCGCCGCAACCATGGGGATTGGGTACGGTTTGATCTGGGAGTCGGAATGGGAACCACAAAGGATGATTGTCGATGTGAGTCGCGCCTGCTAGGATTTCGCAGAATACAGTCTTCGAGCGGTCACCGATCGCACAGGCCTGTGATCGAAACGATGATGGTTCTCGCCGGATTTTATTGGACAATCGAATTGACACTCGCAAATCGTCCTACGATGCAATTCCCCGTCTTGATTGGTAGGGACGCACTTTCGGGAAGATGCCTAGTGGATTGCGGGCAGATATTCTTGGCTAATTCGCGATACACCGCACTGCAACGCGAAGTTTAGGACATACGCTCTTGGCTGCGTCGCTTCCATTCGACAAGATTCTCGTCACCGGTCACCGAGGGATGGTGGGATCGGCGGTTTGTCGTCTTTTGGCCGATCGGCATCCTCATGTCGAGGTCATCACCTGCGAGCGAAATCAACTCGACTTGCGAGATGAATCGAGTGTTCGTTCTTTTTTTGAAGCCTCGCGTCCCGATGCGGTTCTCTTCGCGGCATCGCGTGTTGGTGGCATTTTGGCAAACTCGACTTACCCTGTGGAGTTTCTCGCAGATAACGTCCGCATGGCGATGGCAGCGATCCAATCCGCCTACGCGACCGGCGTAAAACGATTTCTGTATCTGGGTTCGACGTGCATCTATCCGAAGTTTGCACCGCAACCGATTCGCGAGGAAGCGCTTTTGACGTCGCCACTTGAGACGACCAACGAAGCCTATGCGCTCGCCAAGATTGTGGGACTAAAGTTATGTCAATACTATCGGCAACAGTACGGGGTTCTGTATCATTCCGCGATGCCGACAAACCTTTATGGTCCGGGCGACAACTACCATCCTGAACACAGCCACGTCATCCCGGGGTTGATTCGAAAATTCCACGATGCCAAGGAGGCGGGTTTGCCGCAGTTCGCCATTTGGGGGACTGGAACACCACGCCGCGAATTCCTGTATGTGGATGACCTTGTGCACGCATTGATTCATCTGCTCGCCCTTTCGGATCCGCCCGATTGGGTCAACGTGGGATACGGGAGCGACATCTCTATTTTGGAATTGGCGCACACGATTGCTGGTGTGGTCGGATACAGAGGAGAGATCACGATCGACCCCAGCAAGCCTGACGGTACTCCACGCAAGCTAACCGATTCCTCTCTGTTGCGATCCACTGGATGGAAACCGACTGTTTCCTTTGAGGAAGGTTTGCAACGAGCCTACGTTGATTTCCTTCGCAGTCTCGAAACAGGGAATTTGCGAAGCCAATGAAGCATTATCCGTTTCCCATGTGGACTTATATAACGACTGGTTTTCCTTCACGAATGGATTGACTTTTCAATGAGCAAGACAGCGATCATCACAGGCATCACCGGACAAGATGGGTCGTACCTGGCCGAACTGCTTCTCGACAAAGGATATCAGGTTCATGGTATTGTTCGACGAAGCAGTAGTTTCAGCACGGGGCGGATTGACCATCTGTATCGAGACATCCATGAAAAGCCGAGCTTGATTCTCCACTATGGCGATCTAACCGACGGTCAAGCATTGACGAACCTTGTCTTGGAACTGGAGCCGGACGAGATCTACAATTTGGGTGCCCAGAGCCATGTGCGCGTTTCCTTTGACCAACCGGTCTACACCCTGATGACCGATGGTGTCGGCGCGCTAAATGTCCTCGAGGCCGCCCGCATTTTGCATCGTCGCAAGCCGGTTCGAGTTTATCAGGCCAGCTCGTCCGAAATGTACGGAATGGTCTTGGAAACACCGCAGAGCGAACTGACTCCCTTCAATCCTCAGAGTCCTTACGCCTGTGCGAAAGTCTACGCATTCTTTCAGACTGTGAACTACCGTCGAAGTTATGGACTGTTTGCCTGCAATGGTATCCTTTTCAACCACGAATCCCCGCGTCGCGGCGAAACGTTTGTGACACGCAAGATCACGCGTGCGGCAACCCGCATCAAGGTCGGGCTTCAAAACAAACTCTACCTCGGCAATCTTGACGCAAAGAGAGACTGGGGTTTTGCGAAAGATTATGTCGAAGCGATGTGGTTAATGCTCCAACACAGCGAACCCGATGACTTTGTGATTGCGACTGGGGAAACCTACTCCATCCGTGAGTTCCTCGATATGGTTTTTGGAGAATTGGAACTCGACTGGCAAGAATTCGTCGAAATCGATCCACGATACTTTCGACCGGCTGAGGTCGATCTGCTGCTGGGAGACCCGAGCAAAGCTAAGAAGAAGCTTGGATGGAGCCCGAGAACTGATGTACGGGAGTTAGCGCGTCTTATGGTGGAACACGATCTTGAATTAGCCCGGCGCGAACTGCACAGCCGCTCGTTCGCCAGTTAGCGGGGTATCGCATGCCAAGAGCTCTGATCACGGGGATCACGGGTCAGGACGGTTCGTACCTAACAGAGCTTCTGCTCGGCAAGGGATACGAAGTCCATGGGATCGTGCGTCGCTCCAGCACATTGGATCGCCCTCGATTAGCTCAACAATACGTCGACGAAACAATCTACGGGAAGCGATTGTTTCTTCATTATGCGGACTTGAGCGATGTGACATCGATTCGACGCATTGTTCACCGTGTGTCGCCCGACGAGTTTTATCACTTGGCTGGCCAGTCTCACGTGGGCTTGAGCTTTGAGATCCCTGAGAGCACATGCGAATTGACCGCAATTGGAACCCTGCGAATCCTGGAAATACTTCGGGATCAACCAACCCCGCCGCGATTTGTACATGCCAGCAGTCGCGAAATCTTTGGCACCCCGACTGAAGTACCTCAAAACGAGAGGACCCCGATGAATCCGAACTCACCCTACGGTGTAGCGAAAGCGTTCGCGACTCAAATGGTGAAGATCTACCGGGAAGCCCATGGATTGTTCTTCTGCAACGCGATCTGCTACAACCATGAAAGCCCACGAAGAGCAGAGAATTTCGTGACACGTAAGATCAGCCTGGCTGCCGCAAGAGTCAAGCTCGGATTGCAGCGTGAACTGTTCCTAGGCAATATCAACGCGTGCCGCGATTGGGGATATGCTGCCGAATATGTCGAAGCGATGTGGCGGATGCTCCAAAAGGATCATCCCAGTGACTACATTCTAGCCACCGGAGAGACTCATTCGGTTCGGGAATTTTTGAGTCTCGCATTTGAAACGGTGGGGTTGAATTGGGAGGATTACTATCGACTGGATCCTCGCTTTGCGCGCCCCGCCGATCCCGAAAATTTGCTTGGCAATCCCTCGTATGCCAACCGCGAACTGGGTTGGAAGGCAAAAACCACGCTCGCGGAACTTGCAAGACTGATGGTCGATCATGACATGGAGAGAGTTAAGGCGATCGCTCAGCGGTAAGACTCGCTCAACGGTAATACTCGTCGACCTTGCGATGAAGATACTCAAGCGACTGCTGCATTTCTTCCATTCCGTTCATGCCGTCTTCGATGCTAATCCAACCCGAGTACCCCGATTGGCTCAGAAGCGTAAAGCTGGTGTCGTAATCGTTGAGCCCCTTGCCGGTGACACCGTGCTTGAGCAGTTGGC
>CAYXFO010000120.1:0-11108 GCA_964464255.1 uncultured Pirellula sp. | reverse complement strand
CAGTTGGCCATCAACACCATCCGAACCCTGAGCATGGACGGCGTGCAGGCCGCGAACAGCGGACACCCTGGGACTCCGATGGCATTGGCGCCGGTCACGTTCCAGCTTTGGACCGAGGTACTTCGCTACGATCCGGCCAATCCCATGTGGCCCAACCGCGATCGCTTTGTATTGTCCTGCGGTCATGCTTCGATGCTCCTCTATTCGATGATTCATTTGTCGGGTGTGCGGGCTGTAGATGCACATGGCAAAGTGACCTCGCAGGAATCTCTGTCCTTGGATGACCTCAAGAAATTCCGTCAATTGCACAGCCCATGCGCTGGGCATCCCGAATACGGTTATGCGACCGGCATCGAAACGACCACAGGGCCGCTTGGTCAGGGGGCAGGCAACTCGGTCGGGATGGCGATCGCGTCCAAGCACATGGCCGCAAAATACAATCGACCGGGTTTCCAGTTATTTGGTTACGATGTCTATGCTCTGTGCAGCGATGGAGATTTGATGGAAGGGGTCGCCGCAGAGGCAGCATCGATCGCAGGGCACCTGAAACTGTCTAATCTGTGCTGGATCTACGACGATAACGGTATCACGATTGAAGGTCACACCGATCTGGCGTTTAGCGAAGGGGTCGCGCAGCGGTTCCGAGGTTTAGGTTGGCACACGATCCATGTCACCGATGCCAATGATCTGACGAACTTGCAAAATGCGTTCGATGAATTCCGCGCCACCAGCGATAAGCCGACTCTGATCATCGTCAACTCGGTCATCGGATACGGGTCCCCCAATAAGGCCAACACACACGGAGCGCACGGCGCACCGTTGGGTGACGAAGAGATCAAACTCACGAAGAAGTACTACGATTGGCCTGAGGATGAGAAGTTCTTGGTGCCTCCAAGCGTGCGCGAGCATTTCGCAAGCACACTCGGCGCGCGAGGACATGCTGCAAGTCAAATATGGAATGATCGATTCGCAGCGTATGCGAACGAGTATCCCAAGGAAGCGGCCGAGATTCAATCGATCCTCGATCGCAAACTGCCAGCAGGATGGGATGCGGGGCTCAAGCCATTCCCCGCAGATGCTAAAGGGATGGCCACACGTGTCAGCAGCGGCAAAGTCCTCAACATGCTGGCTCCTCATATACCGCAACTGATCGGTGGTTCGGCGGACTTGGCACCCTCCACAATGACGCTTCTCAATGGCGAGGCCGATTTCTCGCACTTGAATTTCCACGGGCGGAACATGCACTTCGGAATCCGTGAACACGGAATGGGCTCGGTCCTGAACGGGATGAGCCTATGCGGTCTGCGACCCTATGGGGCTACTTTCTTTGTCTTCACCGATTACATGCGACCTGCAATGCGATTGAGTAGCATCATGCATCAACCGGTTTTGTATATCCTGACGCATGATTCGATCGGATTGGGGGAAGACGGTCCAACGCACCAACCGATCGAGCATTTGGCAGCCTGTCGCGCGATTCCGGGTTTGTACGTGTTTCGCCCCGGTGATGCAAACGAGGTCCTCTACTCGTACCGAGCGGCACTGCAGATCCATAAACATCCCGTCGCCATGGTCTTGTCCAGGCAAAATACGCCGACCTTTGATCCAACCAAATTAGGAAACGCAGAAGGGACTTTGCGAGGAGGTTATGTCCTGAGCGACTGCCAAGGCGATCCTGATGTTGTGCTGATCGGCACGGGAACCGAGGTCGCATTGTGTCTCAAGGCCCAGGACACGTTAGCGAGCGAAGGGATCACCGCGCGCGTCGTCAGCATGCCTTGCTTTGAACTGTTCGATGAACAGACCAAAGAGTACCGCGATTCGGTTCTCCTGCCCCACGTTCGAGTGCGAGTCGCTTGCGAAGCGGGAATTCGACAAGGTTGGGATCCATATATCGGACTCGAAGGCATCTTCATCGGCATGTCGACGTTTGGTGCCTCTGGCCCCGCAGATCAGTTGTACAAGCACTTCAAAATCACAGCGGAGCAAATCGTCCTGCGCGTCAAGGACGTTATGCGAAGATAGAGACACAACTCGGCCGGATAGCAACAGCCCGTCGCCTAATTGAGATGGCTTGGTCGGCGCGGCATTTGGCGCGGGAACGGAAGAGGCTTCTTACCCGGGAGCGGTTGATCTGTCTCGTCGCTCCAACGCTCGCGTTCCTCGTCGGTAGCATAGTAACGCAACCAATCCTCGATGTCGTTTTCATCGAGGCAATGCCAATGCAGGAAGTGACGAGGATCGGAGATTTTCTTCTGATAAACGGGAAGTATGTCCCGCATCAAAACACAATAGAGCTGGCGATCGCTCAAATGATCCGTGAAGTCCAATGCGATCTTCTGTCCGTACAACTGATGAATGGTGCGCCACAAAAGAACGTGCACTTCTTCGTCGCTCAGAGCCTCGGGTCGAGGAAGGATCAATTCCGGCTGGAACCACTTGCAAATAGGGAGCGAGGGAGCTCTCTCCCACTCCAAAATGGACTCTAAAAACTCATTTTCCTCCGCCAACGACATCTTCCGAACCGTTATAAAGTCGACAGATTCGTCGAGATAAGGCTCTAATTCGTCCCGGAGTTGGGCGTTGCGAATCAGGAGTTCGACTTCGTCGGCGATAGGGCTAGGAAGCTGGGACATCGCAAGAAAAGTGAGCAAAAGGAGTTGTGGCGGGGATCGAACTCCCCCTCACTTTATCCGAGCCCCCCTGAGCCCCAAAGCAATAACTTGATGAAAATGGCTTTGTCAAAGAGAAATTTCGTTTCGGCCTGCGTAGAAACGTCAGAATGCGTACGGTTTAACCCTCCACGAGGCTTTTGACGAGAACGAGCCGTTAGGGATGCGTTGACCCAGGGGTTCCAGGCCCCCTAAAATGGCCCGGGCCGCGTATCAGGAGAAAGTATGTTGGAATCCCTAAATTCGGTTGCCATCCGTTACCAACGGCCTGCATGGCTTACATGCTTGCTGCTGGTATGGCTAGCATTGTGCACGGGACAAATCGCGCTGGCCCAAAAGGGTTCGAAATCACAACTTCCGGGGCCGAAGGGGTTTGACTTGGGTGGGTTGGGAGGCTTGGAAACCCCTTACGAATTCTCCGCCGAATACGAGGTGGATCGCGAAACAGGGAAGGGGAAGGTTCGGGTAACTGCAACTCTCAGCAATGGTTATCACATCTTCTCAACCACGCAACCACCGGGCGGCCCGGTAGCTACGGTCCTCAAGGTTCTAACGCCCGGGGTCCAGGTCACGGGTCCCTTCGTACCAGACGCCCCGCCGGACATCGAATTGAATTCGCCGGTCTTTGTGAATATCCCCATTGAGCAACACCACGATAAAGTAACTTGGACGGCTCCTATCCAATTGCCTCAGCCCATTTCGGAATCCCCGACTCCTTTGGAGGTTCAAGTCGACGGACAAGTTTGCGAGGAGAGTTGCATTCCGGTCCGGGCAGAAAAGGTCGAGGCAGCCTTCGCGGGTTTCATCGAAGCACCCCGCGCAACGGTTGCTGCCGAGGTGTTTCGCGAGAAGGATAGTGCCGTCGAGTGGCGCATTCGCTTGGATCGCTCGACAGTGGCTCCGGGTGGCAAGATGGAGCTGATACTCGAAGCAGTGCCAGACCCTGAGTTCCATGTCTACCGCCTCGATCTCGATGACCCTGAAACCAAGTTTCGCACACTCCTGACGATTACCCAAAAAGCAGGTGCCAAACTTCAACGGCCCATCGCAAAAAAATCCACTGTCAGCAAAGACTCGGGACTCGGGGAGATCACGCACTTTTATGAAGGTCCCGTCACATGGCGAATTCCTATTGAGATCCCAGAGACAGCGGGCGAAGGGGAAACGCCTCTTGAGGGAATGATCGGCTACCAAGCCTGCACTGCGGGTTCGTGCGATCGGCCGCGAGGGCTTCAATTCGCATTTACCTACAAGGTGGCCAAAAATGCTTCGTCGCAATCAGCCTCGCCTCTTTATGCAACAGTCTCCGCCACAGAGTTCAATCGCATCGCTGAGAATCCGCAGTTAAGAACTTGGGCCGAGACTCCCAAATATGCGCTGACACTCTCACTGCGAGAGATCTTCACCACGTTTGGCCTCGCTCTACTCGCAGGCTTGATCTTGAATTTCATGCCTTGTGTACTCCCGGTAATCGGCTTGAAGATTCTCGGCTTTGTCAATGAATCGCACGGAGACCAGAAACGAGCTTCGCTTTTGACATTGGTATACGCCCTCGGAATGATCGGCTTCGTTACCGCCTTTGGCATTCTTAGCATCTTGATTCGAGCCTTTACCGATCAAACGCTCAGTTGGGGAGCGCAGTTCGGCAGTACGACTTTTCAAATCATCGTCACGTCATTCATGTTTGCCCTAGCCCTGAGCTTCCTAGGCGTCTGGGAGTTTCCCATCCCAGGTTTCGCCACGGGTTCCAAGAGCACCGAGCTATCGAATCGACATGGTATTCTCGGCGCGTTTTCGAAAGGGGTCATCACCACATTGCTCGCAACCCCTTGCAGCGGTCCTTTTCTCGGAAGCGCTCTGGCGGTATCGCTGTCTCAACCCGCATGGGTCGTGATGTTGATCTTCTTCGGTGTGGGATTAGGTATGGCAAGTCCCTATTTGGTAATCGCGGCTTATCCTGCGGCATTGAAATGGATTCCCAAGCCAGGACCGTGGATGGAAACCTTCAAAGAGATTCTTGCCTTTCCGATGCTCTTGAGTGTTGTTGCGTTCGTGAACGGGTTTCCCAAGGATGAGCGAACCGCGATGTTCACCTCGTTGATCTTCACGTGGTTTGCATGTTGGATGATCGGGCGAGTTCCTGCGTGGGCTTCCTCGGGGCAAAAGGCTCGAGTTTGGGCGATGGGATCACTCGCGACCGTCGCGGGTGCGCTAGGATCCTTTCATTATCTGGGACCATCACCCTATGAATTGGAATGGGAGCCATTCAGTGAACAACGATTGCAGCAACTGGTCGGCGAAGGAAAAACGGTCATGGTCGACTTCACCGCCGAATGGTGTCAAAATTGCAAACTCAATTTGGCGGTGGCGATCCATACTTCGAAGGTACGTGATATGGTCAAGAAGAATCAGGTGGTTCCGTTGATCGCCGACCTGACCCGTCATCGACCTGAACTGGATCGTAAACTCAAGGAAGAACTCAACAGTATTTCCATTCCGATTCTTGCGATTTATCCCCCCGGTCAACCCAATCAACCCATCATCCTTCGAGACATTTTGGCGGAGTCCGACGTTCTCGAAGCTCTGAAAGAAGCCGGTCCAAGCCAATCGGTCGAAAAAAATCCCTTTACCACGTCGTTAGGCGCTCAGAATTCGTCTGATATTCGTTAAGCTTGCGGCGCTTAGGATCGGTTACTCGAAACGGTTACTCGATAGGATCTCGGAACGAGCAGATGCACACCTTCGAATCAACTCAAGCTCACATCTTGAGCTATCTCGAGAAGGTTTGCGGCACTATGCCGCAGATGAGTGATTCTCTTGCGCTCATCGGGATCGACTCGGTTGCCATGGCCGAACTGACGTTCGATTTCGAGAAGCAATTCTCGTTCAAGGTCACCGACGAAATCTTGGATATTGAAACCGTTGAAGAACTCGTGCGGTATGTATTCGATAACCAGGGGGGCTCAAAGAAAGCGAGGGCGTAAACATCGCTGGCATCAGCGATGCTCATGCTGATCGACTTCCAGGGCCCAAACGAACCGAGCGGGCGACCGCGTCGACGAACGCATCCACTTCTTGGAATGTGTTGTAGAGGTAGAAGGAAGCCCTGGCGCTCGCAGGCAGGCCGAATCGCTGATGAAGTGGCATAGCGCAATGATGCCCAACGCGAATCGCGATCCCGACCGCGTTCAAGTATTGGCCGATTTGGTCCGGATGGATGCTATCGACAACAAAAGAAATGATACCGGTCTTGGCTTGGATACCTGGCCCGAGGATTTTCAAGCCCGGAATCTTGACCAAGCCATCCATAGCTCGCTGAGCCAACTCCCTTTCGTGTGCGAGGATGCGATGGGATCCTATCCCTTCGAGGTATTCTACCGCTGGCTTCATCGCGATCGCTTCGACGATCGGTGCGGTTCCCGCTTCGAATCGATGTGGGAGATCCGCCGATTCGAAGCCATTCTTGGTGACCGACTTGATCATGTTGCCGCCACCGAGAAACGGGGGCATCGCTTCGAGTACCGAACGTTTGCCATACAGGACCCCGATACCGGTTGGGCCGAGCATCTTGTGTCCGCTAAAGACGATCCAGTCCGCGTCCCAGTCAATCGCATCGACACTGCCATGCGGAACCGCTTGAGCAGCATCCACCAAGACGCGAGCCCCAACTTTGTGTCCAGCGGCTACGATCTCCCGGACAGGATTGATTGTCCCCAACACATTCGATACAGCTGAGAACGAGACCAGTCGCGTTCGATCGCTCAACATTTTGGAGAGAGCAGCCATATCGAGCAAAAAATCGTCGCCGACGGGAAGCCAACGGATGACCGCTCCTGTTCTCGCGGCCAACTGTTGCCAGGGAACAATGTTGGAATGATGTTCCAACTCTGTCAGCAGGATCTCATCTCCTTCTTGAAGGTTTGCATCGCCCCACGACCGAGCGACCACATTGATCGAAGCGGTTGTTCCCGGTGTAAAGATGATCTCGTCGGTGCCCGATGCATGAATGAACCGCCGCAATGACTCTCTGGCTGCCTCCATCGCCATCGTTGTACTTATAGCCAGATCATGACCGGAGCGGTGAACGTTGGCGTAGTGCGTTCGGTATACGTCAGACATGCAATCGATGACGCTCGATGGTCGCTGTGATGAGGCTGCGTTATCCAAGTAGATCAGGGGTCGATCGTCGCTGTTGCATTGCGCGAGGATGGGGAAATCCTCGCGGCAAGTCGCAACGGAGAACTCCGGTCCATCGCTGCCAGACTTTCCGATCGCCACTGCCACTTCCGGAGCCTCACCGGATGCGGCAAGAGATTCGCGAGCGATAGCCTGGATTCTTTGCACCATCGAGTACAGGCCGTTGCTGCGCATCGGAGTCAAAAACGACTTCAATCGCAACTCCTCGAACAGCGACTCGATGGGAAAATCGAGAATCTCGCGAGAAGAACGCCCCGAGTAGGCGCTGATCAAAATCGCGACCAGGCCTCGTACCATGGGTGCGTCGCTGGTGCCGCGAAAATAAAGCTGCTTGCCTCGCATTTCGGGCACGACCCAAACCATGCTTTGGCAGCCGAGCACCCGAAATATCTCGGTCTGATACTCCACCGGAAGATCGGGAAGGGTCTGCCCAAGTTCGATCAAATATCCGATGCGTTCTTCCGGAGTCTCTAGGTCAGCGACTTCTTCGCGAATCTCATCCAAAGAGACTTGCGGAGGGGAGGTGGCCATCAGAATATTCCCAGTTGATCGCGAGCATCCTCAGTCATCTTATCGGGCCCCCAGGGTGGCTCCATCACCACCTTGATATCGATGTCGCCAACCCCTTCGAGTTCGCCGATGACTTGGCGGCTATTCGCTACGAGTTGAGGGCCAGCGGGGCACATCGGACTGGTCAGCGTCATCTCGATATTGACGTTTTGTTTGCCATCCTCGCGAGGCTGAATGTCGACGACATAGATCAATCCAAGATCGACGATATTGACGAACAACTCCGGGTCGATGACCCGTTTCAATTCCTCGCGGACTTTGTCTTCGGAAATAGTCATGATCAAACTCGATAGGGATACAAAGTTGATTGCGTGGATCGACGAATTTCAGTCGCTCAATCGCACCAGCACTTGGTCGCCGTCGATCCGGACTTCGTGGCTGGGAGTATTCTCGGTTGCCGGCATGCATACAACATGTCCATTGCGAACGTCAAACTTTGCGCCGTGGCGTGGGCATACCAAGCAGTAGCCGTCGAGCTCACCGTCGCCAAGAGTGCCGCCGTCATGGGTGCACAGGTCTTCAATGCAATAGACCTGCGCGTCGTATCGGACGAGCACAACATAGCGATCGAGGACCTCCACGGGCTTGGGTTTTCCGGCCTGGAGTTCATCGAGTTTGCATGCGTAATGGAAGTCGTTGCTGATGATCGGTTCCTTTTGTCGTTCGCGTGATTCCGCTCTGCTGGCTCTACTCGTATTGTCGAACTTGGCGAGCGATCGATGCTCCTAGAGCTTCGCGAACCGATTCGATGGTGACGCGATCGAAAATCTGCTGGAAGAAGCCGGTAACGATCATTCGCATGGCTTCCCCGCGTGTGAACCCTCTCGACTGGGCGTAGAAGATGAGTTCCTCATCGATCCGGCCGCTGGTGCTCCCGTGTGTGCATCGCACGTCGTCAGCTTGGATTTCGAGACCTGGGATAGAGTCCGCGCGGGCTTTGTCGCTGAGCATCAGATTATCGTTGCGTTGATAACCATCGGTCTTTTGCGCTCCGGAGTCGACCTTGATCATGCCGCGCCAGACTGTCCTGGATCGATCTTGGAGAACCGCTTTATAGAGGAAGTCGCTGGTGCAATGCGGGGCAGCGTGATGCTGCAACGTGTTGTAGACCAGATGCTGTTTATCGCGAGTGAACATGACGCCGTTGACTTGACTTCGTGCACCCGGTTCGACCAAGGCGACCCGCTGATCGACTTGAGCAAACCGTGATCCCATCGCAGCAACGGTCCATTGGATCGAGGCATCGCGTCCGACACTGGCTCGCTGATGAGCGAAGTGCCAGACATTCTGACCCCAATCTTGGAGGTTCACATAGCGAAGGTGGGAATTGCCTCGTTGGACCAATTCGACCGCGCCGCAATGAAATCCTGCCGAAGCGGTGTCCGGGCTAGCCGATTCATAAAGAACGGTTGCCTCGGCACCTTCCTCGAGCACGATCAAGGTATGGGAAAGATCGACTCCTCCCTCGGAGATCGCCGCATGAATGTGGATGGGGCGATCGACGACGGTATTGCGTGGGATGTAAATAAAGTAGCCATCGCTCCACATCGAAGCTTCGAGAGCCGCGAACCGATCCACTGTCGGAGATACCAACGAGTGAAGATGCTTGCGCACCAATTCGGAGTGCTCGCGAGCCGCCGTGGAGAGAGACGAAGCGATGACACCTCGGCTCGAGTACGATTCATGGAGTTGCTGGTGCGTTATTACGCCATCCACCGAGCGCAAGGTTCCTGCCACATCGACTCCATCCAACAAGCGAACGGGGACCCCGGCGGGGATCGAAGTCTGTTCTTCCACATTGGGAGTGTATTTTTGAATCCGGAATCCGCGGAGGTCCGATCGCATCCAGTTTTCTTGGCGAGGACTCGGCCACGGATTTGCTTGGAACACTTCCCAAGCTTCTTTGCGAGCGGCGGTGAGCCAAGTGGGATCGATTCGTTTTTCGATCAATCGATCGAACGACTTCTGATCGAAGCTGAAGGTATCGCTTGCTGCTGTTGTGCTCATGGCTAGCCCACCGACCCTTCCATTTGAAGTTGGATCAGGCGGTTCATTTCCACTGCGTATTCCATCGGCAGTTCTTTGACGAGCGGTTCGATGAATCCGTTGACGATCATGGTGCTGGCTTCTGCCTCGGACAGGCCGCGGCTCATGAGATAGAACAACTGTTCTTCTCCGATGCGCGAGACGCTGGCTTCATGTCCGATGCTGACATCTTGGTCCATGATTTCGATGTATGGGAACGTGTCGCTCTGGCTCTTGGGATCGAGGATCAATGCATCGCATACGACGTTGCACTTGGACTTGGCGGCGTCTTTCTCCACACGCACCAGTCCGCGGTAGCTGCTCCGACCTCCGTTTTTGGAAATCGACTTGCTGATGATTTGACCGGTGGTGTGGGGTGCTGCGTGGACCAGTTTGCCCCCAGCATCCTGGTGCTGACCGGCCGATGCGAACGCGATCGACAGGATCTCGCCCCGGGCACCCGGTTCGAGCATGTAGACCGCCGGATACTTCATCGTCAACTTGCTTCCCAGGTTGCCATCCACCCATTCCATCGTTGCATCGGCGTAGGCAACCGCACGCTTGGTGACGAGGTTGTAAATGTTGTTCGCCCAATTCTGGATCGTGGTGTAGCGGCATCGGCTACCGCGCTTGCAGATGATTTCGACGACTGCTGAGTGGAGTGATTCCGAGGAGTACATCGGAGCGGTGCAACCTTCGACGTAATGGACGCTCGCTCCTTCATCCACGATGATCAGTGTTCGCTCGAACTGACCCATGTTCTCTGCATTGATGCGGAAGTATGCCTGCAGCGGGAACTCGATCTTCACTCCCTTGGGGACATAGATGAACGAACCCCCAGACCAGACCGCCGAGTTGAGGGCAGCAAACTTGTTGTCGGTGGGGGGGATGATCGTTCCGAAGTACTCGCGCACCAGGTCGGGGTATTCCTTGATCGCCGTGTCGGTATCGGTGAAGACGACCCCTTGCTTGACCAAGTCTTCCTTCAGCGAGCCGTAGACGACTTCGCTTTCAAACTGGGCTTTGACACCAGCCAGAAACTTTCTCTCTGCCTCGGGGATCCCGAGCTTGTCGAACGTGTCCTTGATCTCCTGGGGCACTTCGTCCCAGGTCCGTCCCTGTTTGTCGGTGGGTTTGAGATAGTAGTAGATGTCTTGGAAATCAATATCGATGTTTCCACCCCAAGTCGGCATGGGCTTGGAATGAAAAATCTCGAGCGACTTGAGTCGGAAGTCTCGCATCCACTCAGGTTCGTTCTTCATTTCGGAGATCTGAGAGACGATATCCGCATCGAGTCCCTTTCGGGCCTTGAAGACGGCCTTGCTCTCTGTTCGGAAATCGTACTTGTTGATTTCCCCGATTGCATCGTCAGGTGCTGTCTCGGTCGACATAGTTCTATGATTTCTCTGTTCGAGGTTCGATACGAATGGTTCGTTATGGCTAGGCCAGAGCAACTTCTTCTTTGGAGATCATCTCTTGATTCGCGGCATCCGCTTCTGGATAAGCCTTGCGAATGCGGTCGTATCCGAGGTCATGCAGTTCGCGAGCCAGTTCGGGGCCACCTGTCTCTACGATCCGACCTCCGAGCATCACGTGCGTGAACTGCGGCGGGTTGTGTTCCAAAAGTTTGTCGTGGTGCGTGAT
>CAYXFO010000119.1:0-11156 GCA_964464255.1 uncultured Pirellula sp. | reverse complement strand
CGGCCAACCCAACCGATCGAACTGGGCAAGGCCGAGATTCTTCGCCAAGGGACCGATGGCGCGATTGTCGCCATCGGCGCTATGCTGCAACAAGCGATCGCGGCTGCTGATCTCCTGAAGCAAGAAGGGATCCATGTCACCGTCGTCAACGCTCGTTTTATCAAGCCGCTCGATGTCGATCTGCTGAGCCGTTTGTTTGATGAGTCACGATTCATCGTCACCGTCGAAGAGGGGGCATTGGCGGGAGGTTTCGGGTCAGCCGTACTCGAAGCCGCATGTCAACACGGTTGGGATACTCGCATCCTGCGAACACTCGGTCTTCCCGATCGTTTCATCGAACATGGCGATCGAAATGAATTGTTGCAAGAAATCGGCTTGGATCCCGCAGGCATTGCACGGACATGCAGACAACTTTCGGAGAACTTCTCGCCCATTCAGGCGACAGGAGTCTGATTGTGACGGCCGCCCCTCCGCGATGGATCGCCGAAGGAAGATCGCGGCCGCGAGTCGTGGTTCTGGCTGCTCCTAACCAAACTAGGCTGGAGCGTCAAACTCCGACCTTATGAATAGCTCTTAGAAATAGGACAGCGATGGAACATGGTTTTATCGCATGGGCGAAAGCTCGTGCAGCGCGATTGCCCCATATTCGCCTGGGTATCGGCGACGACTGTGCACTCATCGCACCATCGGCAACCGATTCGGTAGTGACCACCGATTCGTTGTGCGATGGAACGCACTTCATTCTCTCAGAATGTGGTCCGCGCGCAGTGGGGCGAAAACTCGTCGCGGTCAACCTGAGCGATCTAGCCAGCATGGCGGCCGAGCCGATCGCAGTCTTTCTATCGTTATGCTTGCCTCGACCATCTTCAGGTGAAATTGCTTCCGAGATCTTCGAAGGGGTCTGCGAATCATGCGAAAGATACTCGGTTGCTATCGGAGGCGGTGACACAAATGTTTGGGATGGTCCGCTCGTGGTCCATATGACCGCGATCGGCTCAGCGCCTGCGGGTGGTGCATGGCTGCGCCAAGGTGCCCAGCCCGAAGATGCTGTCTTTGTTACCGGATCACTCGGGGGCAGCATCCTCGGAAAGCACCTCGACTTTCAACCTCGGCTTTCTCTCGCACGCCAATTGCATCCGCTCGGTATCGTGCGGGCTGCGACCGATATCAGCGATGGCCTTGGGATCGATCTCTTGAACGTGACCGTGGCTAGTCGCTGCGGTGACGAAATCGAATTGGACCTCGTACCAATCAGCGACGCGGCTCATCAACGATCGGAGCAAACGGGCCGACCCGCGATCGAGCACGCGCTCGGTGACGGCGAAGATTTCGAATTGCTGTTGGCGGTTGCCGCTGATAGCGTGGATCGAGTCCCAAAGCAAATCGATGGTGTTCCGCTGACTCGTATTGGCACGTTTGTCTCGCGTACTGGCTTGTGGTCGAAAACCAAACGCGGCGTGGAGCAGTTGCCCCCTCGCGGCTATGTGCACGGCTGAACAAGTCATCACCTGGCTGACACGTCCCTGAGTCAAGATCCTGGGTGGCACGTCCCTGAGTCTTCGAAGGGCGTGCTGAGTTGGCCGTAACCAAATAGCCTTTGGGCGTGCCACCCACTCCCTTAAACGCCTTCCTCGCCTTCGGAACGACACGTACGACGGACTTCCCAGTCCGTCGACCGCCACCGCAACAGTCGACGCGCATTCAGAAGAGTCTCGGTCGAAAACCGAATGGGCAAAAAGATGTTCGGACAGAAAAATAACAGCCGGGGAACAGGAACCACTGATGAACGCTGATGCAGGGCGATAGTTAGTGGGCAGAATGGCGTAGGGCGCGGGGCATAGAGCGGATGATTTTCATCAGCCGCATTGTAGAACCGCTGTCCTCCGCTGTTCGGTTTTTGCTAGCCGTAGTGGCGTGAGCCCTCGGTTATCTGTTTGCTCCCCGGTTGCCATGCGCGACCGGAAGCCATTTTGCTCTCCCTCCGCCCCGCTTCGGGGAGAGGGACTGGGGGCGAGGGGTTCTTTTCGGCCGTGTCAATCGCCAGATCTAGATCACTCTCAACCAACAACTCTCAGCTCTCAACTCTCCTGCCCCCATTTTTCTGCCCGCACATATTTTTGCCTGTTCACTCCGCCCTTTGCTCTTTTCATCGCCAATCCTCGCGCGCCTCCACCCGGATGCTCGCGCATCTCGGCTAACAAAGACCCCAACGACGCGGAGCGTCGTCCCACGATCAACTCTCAACTCTCCGCCTTCCATTTTTCGCCCTCCATTTTTCGCCAACCCGACCGCGCAAGCCCTCGGGTGAGAACTGTGGCAAACGTCGCAACTCGTCGAGCGATTCGACCCGGATGCTTGCGCATCTCGGCTACTAGGTAGTGGGTGCCAACGGCACCCGATAAAAAAAACCGTTCGACGCGCGCCCTACCGCTTCCATCAACGCTCGGCAATTTCCTTCTCTGCGAGCAATGTTCCCTCGTGATCCGGTTCATGCATTGCGAACCCGAGCGCATCGAGAATGCCTCGCATGCGAGGCTCGTCGACCCGTGTCTCCGCAACAATCCGCTGAACACCCCAATCCCTTGCTACGTTCATGCAGTGCGTTGCTATCTCGAGTCCTAACCCGCGGCCTTGCCAAGCATCTTCAACCAAAATCGCGAACTCAGCTACATGGCGATCCGCATCGGTAACCAGTCTTCCCACTCCGAGGATCGGAGCATCCGCATCGGGAAGTTTACCTCCCAGCGTTTCCTGCGCAACGAACGCTAGTTCGCGATCGTAATCGAGGAAACAAAATCGGGTCGCCATCTCGTGGGTCGCTTCCTTGAACACCGTACGAAAACGTGAATGCAGCGACTCTGGCGAACATCGTTGCAGCATCGCTCGCCACTCTGTCTCATCTTCGGGCCGTATCGGACGCAGAGAGATCTCCGCACCATCTTCAAGCCGAAACCGGGACTCAAATTCACTCGGGTAGGGACGGATCGCGAGATGCGAATAGGGGCGAGCAGCGGCATTAAATGGCGGTGCAATGACGAACCTCGCGTCCAAGGCCAGCAACTGATTCTCCGCGATGAGAAGCGGATTGATATCTGCCTCGAGGATGCGAGGCTGTTCCGTGATCATCGTCGAGAAGCGGAGCATGATCTCGATGATCTGATCGATATTCGCTTTGGGCCGACCTCGATAACCGTTCAGCAGAGGCCACGAACGCAAGGACTCGAGCATGCGCAGTGCGAGTCGATGTTGAATCGGCGGCAACTCCAACGCGCGATCCTGAAACAACTCGGCCGTGATTCCTCCCAATCCGACCATCAACACCGAGCCAAAGATCGGATCCTGTTTCGAACCGAGGATCAATTCAGCACCATGCACGGCTGTGATCATTGGTTGAACGGTCGCTCCCAGCAGCACTGCATCGGGCCGCTCTCGAGCAGCCCTCGCCATCATCTGCTCAAATGCGGTTCGCACTTGGCTGTCCGATTGGAGATTGAGCACCACGCCGCCGACATCGGTCTTGTGCGTGATCTGTTGCGAGTAGATTTTCAGTACGACCGGGTACCCCATGCGAGATGCGATCGCTACTGCAGCATCTGCGGTGGGTGCGACCTCGATCGGTGTCGTAGGGATACCATAAAGAGCGAGCAGACGCTTGGAATCCACTTCCGTGAGGATCGCACTGGAGTTGTGATGATCAGAGGTGTAATCCAGCGACAAAGCGTTCAAGAACGACTGGCGCTCGGTGGTCGAGGCCGCAAAATCGGGCACGATGGTCTTGGGGGTTTCGTAAAGCACATCTCGCGTACGGGAGTAAGCCGCCAATTGCATCATCCCATGGATGGCTTGCTCGGGTGTTGTGAAGGTCGCGATCCCTGCGTTTTGCAGAATCTCGCTTCCTTTTGCCATAAGTGCGCCTCCCATCCATGCCGCCATCAGTGCCTTGCCGGTCGGGAGAGTGAGTTGCGATACGCGACGAGCCGTATCGCTCGGATGGGTCATCGCTTGAGGACTCAGAATCGCCAGGACCGTATCGACATTGGGATCTTGTAGCGTGACGTCGACCGCTTTGGAGAATCGTTCCGCGTCGGCATCTCCGATCACATCGATCGGATTGCCGCGCGACCAGTTGGGTGGCAGGAATGCATTCAAGCGATCCATCGTCTCCGGCGAGAGTTTAGCCAGCTTGCCACGTTGCTCGAGCAATGCATCGGTAGCCATCACCCCAGGGCCACCTGCATTGGTGACAATCGCCAATCGAGAACCGATCGGGTTGGGATGCTGAGTCAGCAACTCTGCGCATTGAAACAGAGACTGCATTTCGAACAGTCGCACGATCCCCGCTCGCTCGAGGGCCGCTTGGTACACTGCGTCGACGCCCGCCATCGCTCCTGTATGCGAAGCGGCCGCCATGGCCGACTCAGCGAAACGACCGGCCTTGTATGCCACCAGCGGCTTGCGGCGCGAGAACGCGCGGGCCGCCGACATGAAGTACCTGGCATCCGCGATCGACTCGATGTAAAGAATCGCCGATGCCGTGTTCGGGTCCTCGGCTAGATAATCGAGCAGATCGCCAAACCCGACATCGAGTTGATTACCGAGCGATAGAAAGTGCGAGAATCCGATCCCTTGCGATAGCGACCAATCGAGTACTGAAGTACACAGTGCCCCCGACTGCGACAAGAACGCAACATGCCCAGCCCGCGGCATACCGACCGCAAAGCTCGCGCTCAGTTGGATCCCTGGATTGATCAATCCCACACAGTTAGGCCCGAGAATGCGAAGGCCCGGGTACCGACGCTGTTCCTCCTTGACTTGATACTCGAGCTGTTTCCCCTCTTCACCCAATTCGCGAAAGCCAGCCGTCAATACTGCGAGCGCACCCACGCCACGCTCACCACATTCGCGAACAATCAAAGGAACCGTGTGCGAGGGGGTGCACACGACGGCGAGATCGATCACTTGATCGATCGCACTGACATTGGGAAATGCCCGCTGACCTTGAACGGTATCAGATCGACTATTGACCGGGTATACCGCTCCGGTGTAGCCGTTGGTGATGATGTTCTTGAGAGCAGCGTGGCCAACTTTGCCGGGTGTGTCGCTGGCGCCGATCACGGCGACCGAGCGAGGAGCGAGCATACGATCGATATTGCGAATAGACATGGTAGTACTCAAAGGATTTGGGTGGCGACTTGCACCCAAGCTGGGTCACCGAGCAGTTCTGGAAAGTGTTTCCGGCCTTCAGTGATGTGCGACGATTGACCATGCTTCTCGAGTGCTTCGCGGCTGGCCCATTCCTCAATGAACGTGAAGCGGCCAGGATGATCGAGGTCGAGAAACAGATCGTATCGGATGCATCCCTCCTCTTGCCTTGTCGGGGCAACAAACCCTTCGAGGACCTGGCGCAACTCCGCTTCCTTTCCAGACTTGGCGTGCAAGTGAGCGACAACATCAACTTTCATGGCAGATACTTTCTATCGTGAGGCGAACCGAAGTAGGCTGAGAGAGACCGCATCGTATTGTCTAGCATGGAACAGCAGATGCCAATCAAGGGCTCAGAGACAGAGCCAGCAAAAACCCGAAACCGACGCACAGGCCACTGTAGGAACAGCGAGAGATTAAATACCTGAAAGGTCCGTGAGCCACACACAGGAATATCACAAAAGGAGAAAAAGCCACTTGCAATTCAACTGCATAAAGATTCGATCGGGTAGTGCAGTCCGTTTATGCAAGACATGGACTTGCGCATTCGGAATTTTCTATTTGTTGCCATCAACCGAGTAAGAGTTGGCGAGCCATGAGTCGCGAATATCGTTCTTTCTCTCGAAACATGCTTCCGTTCAGCGCACAACGAAACGGGGTTGTGATCAAGCGGTCGATGGCTGGTTTCACGTTGGTGGAACTGCTGGTTGTGATAGCGATCATCGGCGTTTTGGTCGGGCTTCTCTTGCCAGCGGTGCAAGCCGCTCGGGAAGCGGCTCGACGGGCCCAGTGCTCGAACAACCTTCGGCAGATCGGTTTAGGATTGTCGAATTACGAGAGTGGTTTCCGAAGATTCCAGCGAGGATGGGTCGACAACAATGCGTCGACGCGCCCCGGGTGGGCTTGGGGGCATGCGTTGTTGCCGTTCATTGAGCAGAATTCGCTCTACCAACAAATCGATCATCGCTTTGACACCACGTCCATCACGACGCAACCGTTCTTGACCGCCGTTATCCCAACTTTCCAGTGTCCATCCGATCCCAGTGGACCGGACTGCTCGACGCGGCTTCTGTCCAACAGCATTGATCTCGCGGTCTATCAAGCACTCGCGACGCGGCGAGGCGGAGAGATCAACCAATCGGTTGACTAGCAGTGGAGGCTAGTAGCATGGTCCTATGGAGTCGCGGCGGCACGTTGCTAGACCAGCGATAGCGGTGGCTGCAGATTCTCGATGGTGACATGTCGGCAGGATGGATCGTTGGAATCGAGTTCCAAGGTGATCCAGATCGTTTCCTCCGGCATAAGATCTCGGAAGCGATCTGCCCATTCCACGATCGTGATCTGTTGGGCATCGAACAACTCTTCGATACCAAGCTCTAGGAATTCGTCGTCATCCTTCACGCGGTAGGCGTCCACGTGATGAATGATGGGTTCGGAATGGTAGCGATGGATCAGGACGTAGGTCGGACTGGAGATGTCTTCTGCGGGTGCACCGAGCGATTCGGCAAAGAACTTTGTCCACTGCGTTTTGCCAGCCCCGAGCGTACCGACCAAGCCGATGGTGATCGGCAGAACGGATTTTGAGTGGCTGGCAATTTGGCGAGCCAGTTGGCGAGCCAGATCTCGACAATCGTCGAGGTTGTGCAGCTCTCGCGATACATTCATGGTGATGCTTCTTTTGCACCGCTCGTTGGGTTGGTGGATTTCAGGGAGACTCGAGTTGTTCCTGAAGTTCTGTCCATCGCGTTTCGGCGGTTTGCAGTTCGTTTTGGATAGCGGTCAGTTCTTCGTGTAGCTTCATCGACTCGGAGGGATCGGAGGCCTGCATCCAACGTTCGTGAACCGATTTCTTCTGAGCATCGAGCTTAGCGATTTGTTTTTCCAGTTGACCGATTTGTTTTCGGACTTGTCGTTCATCGAGGATGGGGGCGGATACTGGTTTCGCGGGACTTTTTGTCGATTGTTTGGAGGGATTGGGTTTTTCTGCTCGGCGACGTGATTCCTCGTCATCGATTTCCTTGCTGACCATGTACAGGTAGGCATCGTAGTCGCCGCGATAATGAACGACGGTTCCATCTCGCACTTCCACGAAGGCGGTTGCGACTCGCTTGAGAAAATGTCGATCGTGAGAAGTGAAGATCACGGTTCCTTCGTAGGCGATGAGGGCGTCGGCCAAGGCTTCGACGGTTTCGACATCGAGGTGGTTACCCGGTTCGTCGAGGATCAGCACGTTCGCTTTTCCGAGCAGGATGGCGGCCATGCACAATCGAGCGCGTTCACCTCCGCTGAGGACGGATATCTTTTTATTGATTGCCGAACCGCGAAAGAGCATGGCGCCGGCGACATCGAGGATGGTTTGGTTTTTGGTACCTGGGATGGCTTCGTATTCCAAGTAATCGAGGACCGTTTTGTTTTCGGGCAAGCTGGAATAGACGTGTTGTGCGTAGGTCGCGATCTCGATGCCATGTCCCCATTTGGCTTCGCCGTGGAGAGGTTGCAAGGATTGAACGAGAGTTCGAAGGAGTGTCGTCTTACCTTGCCCGTTGTCTCCGACGATGGCGGCTCGCATACCGTGATCGATCTCCAGTGAGATATCCTTGGCAACGACTCGTTCGCCGTAGCCGATCGCCAGATCGCGGCATCGGACGGCGGGGCCTTGGCGGCGTTCCACTTGCGGAGCTCGGATCACGGCGCGAGCTTGTTCGCTCGAGAGTTCTTTGAGTTCGAGTCGGTCGAGCATTTTGCTTTTGGACTTGGCTCGCGTCGCGGTGCTGGCCCGCGCGCGATTGCGATCGATGAACTCTTGCAGTTGTTTTCGTTTGGCGGCGATGGTTGCGTTGACGCGTTGATCGTGATCGTTGAGTTCCTGCTGGTATTCCAAGAACGCATCGACCTTCCCTGGGTAGAGCGTCAACTCACCCATCGACAGGTCGAGAGTGTAGTCGCAGGTCGCATTGAGGAAGGCGCGATCGTGGGAGACGATCAAGCATGCCTCTTGGAAGGATCGCAGAAAGTGTTCGAGCAGGATCTGGGTACGAAGGTCGAGAAAGTTCGTCGGTTCGTCGAGGAGTAGGAGATTGGGTTCGTGGAGCAGCAACGCCGACAGCTTGACGCGAGTTTGCCATCCTCCGGAGAGTGATTGCAATGGGCACGTCAGATAATTTCCTTTGATCTCGAATTCGCCCGCGACTTCGCCGCATTTCCAATCCGGTTGGCCGCTGTCTCGCATCAGGAATTCCGAGGCGGACTCGCCGGGCAAGAACGGGTCATGCTGTTTGAGGTACCCGATCTTCAATCTTGGATGACGGATAATTTCACCCGAATCGAGTTCATCGTCACCCAGGATACATCGCAACAATGTCGACTTGCCAGCGCCGTTGCGTCCGATGAAGCCGACCTTGGTATCGGCCGTCAGCGTGCACTCCGCTCCATCGAGCAGGACTTGGTCGCCGTAGCGTTTGTGTGCGTTGCGGATTTGGAGCAAGACGGACATGGAGTCGAATTTCGAGAACGTTGATTAACCGAGGTTGAACAGTGGACGAAGGATCGGGCGCTCGTATCATCGGACGCTATCTTTGGTATGTTATCAGTGAGTCCTGAAAATCGTAAGGAGAAACGGATCCATCCATGCCAGAGATCTCCCAATCCGTGACGGAATTGATCGACCAACTGGGGCGTCTGCCGGGCATAGGCAAGAAGACCGCCGAGAGATTGGCCTATCATTTATTGCGAGTTCATGTTTCCGAGGCGATGGAACTATCGGATGCGATTCGCCGGGTTCGGGAAAACGTTCGCTACTGTTCGGTCTGCTTCAATTTGGCTGAGGGGGAACTGTGCGGGATTTGCCAGGATCCCAAGCGGGATCCCACCCTCTTGTGCATTGTGGAGCAACCCCGGGATTTGATGGCCATTGAGCAGGCGGCGGTATTCAAGGGGATGTATCACGTTTTACTGGGGAGAATAGCTCCGCTGGATGGGATAGGCCCCGACCAGTTGACGATCGAGCCGCTGGTGGATCGGGTGAGGACCGGAAATTTCTCTGAGATCATCATGGCCACCAATCCGAACGTGGAGGGGGACGGCACCGCACTGTTTATCTCCAATCGACTGGCGGAGTTTCCGGTTCGATTAACTCGCCTGGCGCGGGGAGTGACCAGCGGGAGTGTCCTGGAATTCACCAACAAAGAGATCCTTGCCGATGCGCTCAATGGCCGACAGAAACTCTAGTCAAATCAGCAGCAAATGCATGTCGGGCCAAGAGGAATTGGACTTTTCATGATGAAAATAGTTTGGCCGAGGGCACTTTCCAGACTTCTGTGCGTTAAAGACAATAGAGTCGAACCACAAAAATCAAACGAGAGATTTCATGTCTAGTACACGAAAAATTGGCATGATGGGAACTGACGCCTCGCAGCAAACCGTTGGAATACAGCGTTTCGTCGCGTGGTTTGCCCTCGTTGCTTTGTTGGGCGGATGCTTGGCAAACGTGTTGTCCCCTCGGCAGGTATTCGCTCAAGAGGATACTGCCTCTCCCACGAACTTGGACGAAGTGCGAGACCAGATCAAGCGAGCGGGGGAAGAGTTCAAAGCAGAGAATTACGACGCCAGCGCGACTCGTATCTCCTCGGTCTTGAAAGTCTTCGAAGACTTGGTTCTCGAGAGCGACCGCAAGCAGCTTTCTGAGTGGGAGCGAGTCCATCGCCAACTTCGTTCTGCAGCGGATGCCTTGGCGATCCAAGGTGCGGAATTCGAGCCGATTCCCGAATGGAAAGAGGTCCAGGAAAAGATCAAGGCGGGGAGCAAGGCTAAGAAAGAGAAGATGCCTTCGGAATCGGCCAAGCCCAGCGGAGATGGAGTTCTATTCAGCAAGCAGGTTGCTCCGATTTTGGTGGAGCATTGCGGACGATGCCACGTCGACAAGGCGAGCGGCGAATTCACGATGGGTACCTATGAACAATTGATGAAGGGATCCAAGGCAGGAGTGGTTCTGTTTCCAGGGGATCCAGTGAGCAGTCCGCTGGTATCCGTCATTGAATCTGGTCAGATGCCACCGAACGGAAATCGGGTGCCTGCGGAAAAATTGACATTGATCAAAGCATGGGTTCAGCAAGGTGCAAAGTTCGATGCCGCGGACCCCAAGGCCTCCATCAAGTCGTTCCAGGGGAGTAATGGTGTTGCGACGATGGACAAGCCGGTGGAGGTAAAGGAACGGACCGGTAAGGAGACTGTCAGTTTTGCAAGTGACATCGCGCCCCTCTTGGTCGCCAACTGCAACGGATGTCATTACTCCGCCAACAACGTGCGGGGTGGCCTTCGGATGAACAACTTCAGCGAGATCCTCAAGGGTGGCGACTCCGGTGCGATGATTGAGCCCGGTAAAGGGGACGACAGCTTATTGGTCAAGAAACTCCTCGGGACATCGGGGCAGCGCATGCCAGCGGGCGGACGCCCTCCGTTGAGCGAGGCTCAGATCAGCCTCTTTAAAAAGTGGATCGATGAGGGAGCGACTTTCGATGGCGACAATCGCGATGGCCGATTGGATTCGGTGATCGCACGAAGTTTCATGGCGAATGCGAACCATGAAGAACTATCAGCGCGGCGGATGGAGCGAGCGCGAGCGAACTGGCAAATTGTGGCTCCCAAATCGCAACCCGATGAAGCGTTCGATTCCGAGTTCCATGTCATCGGAAACATCGGCAACGCCAGCGCCAAGAAGTTGCTAGCACAGGTCCAGCAAGTATCCAAAACATTGAAACGCAACTGGAAAATGAATGCCAAGGATCCGTTCGTCAAAGGCGGGGTCACCATCTTCGCCGTCAAGTCGCGCTACGATTACAGCGAAATGGGGAAGATGCTCGAGAAGCGTAGTTTGCCAGCGGAATGGTCGGCACACTGGCGAAAGGAGGCTCCGGATTTGTATGTCGCTATGGTGAACGATACCAGCGACCCAAAAC
>CAYXFO010000118.1:0-11170 GCA_964464255.1 uncultured Pirellula sp. | reverse complement strand
TTGGAGTACTGGGTCGAGATCGATGGATGCCACTCTCCCACGCTCGATCTCGAAAACAACCGCGCCGTATAAAGCCAACTCCTCATTCGCTCCGTCGACTCCACCATCGAAAAACAGAGGTATTGCCAACGATTCAGAAAACTCTTCGGGTGTGAGTATCGCCAGCTTGCCCGATCGCCGCGGACTATTCTGACGCAATACACCTCCGGATCTCACCCACTTGTCGAGTTCCTGCCACTTGGAATCCGTGCAGGAGATTGCCTTTCGTCCAATGGCCGATGCATTCGCTCCTGTTGCACCCGCGATCAGAAGCGACTTGGTGGTTGCGTCCAGCTCGTAGACGATTGCGGACTGCAAAGGCCAATGCTCTCGGATCAGACGCAGCATCTCTGCTATCCAAACATCATCGATTGGGCGATACGCGGCGATTTCCCACCCGCGGTTCAGCGCTATGAAAAGGGCTTCCTGCTGCATCCATCCTCTCCTCTGAAACCCAATCCCCTTGCATTTCGAATGAGTTGATCGCAACCATTCACCGAATGTCCCTCCCAAAGTGGCAAAGAGGGTAACCCTCATCTTCTTGAGCTGGTCACTCACCACGCGGGAAGCTAACCGCGAATTGCGTTCCTCGCGAATAGCGTACCGTGGCTTTTGAGTGCAGAAGCCGGATTATATACTGGCCGCCGAGCATTAAACACGGCTAAGCCAGCACATTTGCTCGCACAAGAAGAAAATGATTCGCTAGCTCAGGTCAGTTTCCTGGGTTTTCTGTCGGTCTTGCCTCTGATTGCGAAGGTGCGTGTTTGGCGCAATAATTGCACCTTCGTGGCGAATTCCAATGGAAAGCATTCTCCCTTGGCCAACAAATCGAGAGAGCGATGCTGGGGACTCGACGCAACACGGCAGCTTTGATGAATGGAAAGATACTGATGGGAGATTGCAAGGAGGTGGCGAGAGCGTTCGGATGGGTGCTGGTGCTGGCGTGCATCGTTGCGTGTGGCTGTTCACCCCAGGGGGGGAGCACGCCGGGTGCGGGTGGAACCGAAGTAACGCTCCTCAATGTCTGTTACGACCCCACGCGCGAACTGTACGCGGATTTTAATGCGTCGTTCGCAGCCCACTGGAAAGCCACCCGAGGGCAGGAGGTGGAGGTCGATCAGTCTCATGGCGGATCCGGTAAACAAGCGCGAGCTGTGACGGAAGGCTTATCAGCCGACGTCGTGTCTCTAGCACTCTCGGGAGATATCGACACGATCGCCAAGGGATCCGGGTTGCTCGCAGCGGACTGGCAAAAACAGTTTCCGCACAACAGTTCACCTTATACATCCACGATTGTATTTTTGGTGCGCAAGGGGAATCCGAAGCAGATACGGGACTGGGGAGATTTGATTCGCGAGGATGTCGAAGTCATAACCGCCAATCCCAAGACAGGTGGAGGCGCGCGTTGGAATTATCTGGCCGCGTGGGGATATGCGATGCATCGCGAGTTGAATGGTCTGGAGCGATCGCGTGATGCCAATGACCCGGCCGTTGCGAAAGCTCGAGAGAAGGCCGCCGACTTCATCAAGTCCCTATATCGGCGAGTCCCGGTCCTCGATGCATCGGCGCGAGCGGCGACCAACACGTTCCTGCAGAGGCGGATCGGCGACGTGCTGCTGGCGTGGGAGAATGAAGCATTTCTGGCGATCAAGGAATTCGGATCGGGCGAAGTCGAGATTGTGGTCCCGCCGAGGAGCATCCTCGCAGAACCTCCGGTAGCTGTGGTTACCAAAAACGCCGAAGCACATGGTACCCTTGAGGTTGCAACCGCCTATCTGCAACACCTGTACAGCGACGAGGGGCAGCGAATCATTGCCAAACATTACTATCGTCCTCGGAACATCGAAGTGGTCGATGTTGCTGACAGGAACAAGTTCCCTGCACTCGAGCTATTCGAACTGACCGATTTGGTTGCTGATTGGCAAGAGGCCCAAGAGACCCACTTCAAAGAGCGCACAGGGATATTCGACCAGGTGTTTCAGGGGCCGCAGTGATGCGAGCCAAGCGATCGCGAACGAAATCGCTCCCCGGCTTTGGCATTACCTTCGGCTTCACTTTGTTTTACTTGGCCTTGATCGTGCTGATCCCGATGGCAGCGCTCCTGTGGAAGTCCCTTTCAATGGACTTCGACGAGTTCCTCTCAACGCTTGCCAATCCGCGCGTACAGGCATCATTTCGATTGACGTTCGGTGCTTCCTTGGTCGCGGCAGTCGTCAACTTGATCTTCGGCGCGATCGCTGCATGGTCGTTGACGCGATATGAGTTCCCGGGCAAGGGGCTTCTCAATGCCTTGGTGGATCTGCCGTTTGCGATGCCTACCGCGGTATCGGGCATTGCCTTGATGACGATTTTTTCGCCGACGGGGTTGCTCGGGAGTTGGTTGTTCCCGCTGGGAATCAAGACATCGATATCACCGCTAGGCGTTGTGATTGCTCTGGTCTTTATCGGCTTCCCATTCGTGGTGCGAACATTGCAACCAGCGATTGAAGACCTCGACCGCGAAGCGGAGATGGCAGCGGCGAGCCTGGGCGCATCGCGATGGCAAACCTTCTATCGTGTGACCGTTCCCAGTTTGCTGCCAGCCGCAGTTACCGGCTTCACTTTGGCGTTCGCGAGAGCGTTGGGCGAATATGGGAGCGTGGTCTTTATCGCTGGCAATCTGCCGATGAAGACCGAAATAGCATCCCTTCTGATCATCAGCCGCATCGACGAAAACGACATCGCGGGTGCGTCTGCGGTTGCGATGGTGCTGCTCGTATTGACCCTAGCCATCCTGATGTTGATACAGGGAGTGCAGTGGTTGGCCAATCGCCGTACAGGACGTGAGACGGGATGAATCAGCCGGCAATCACGAAGAATAAATCGAAATCGCCCGCAACTGCTACCGCCAAGTCGGTAGCGATGTCGGTATCGGATCCGACCTGGGTTCGATGGCTACTGATCGGTACCACGATTGGATTTATGGCGCTGCTGTTGTTGCTGCCACTGGGCGTGATTTTTTGGGAGGCATTGAGGCGCGGGGCGAAAGTCTATTTCGCTGCCTTGACCGAACGCAACGCCCTGAACGCCATCAAGATGACTCTGTTGGCTGCGGTCATTGCGGTGCCGCTCAATACGCTGTTCGGTTTGGCCGCCGCATGGGCGACCACCAAGTACCAGTACCGGGGCAAGTCGTTGCTCATCTCACTGATCGATTTGCCTTTCGCGGTTTCACCGATCATCGCTGGGTTGATGTATGTGCTCGTCTTTGGCTTGCAAGGTTGGCTCGGACCGTTACTGAATTCGTATGGGATCCAAGTTATCTTTGCGGTTCCCGGGGTGGTGTTGGCGACTCTGTTTGTGACGTTTCCGTTTGTTGCGCGGGAGCTGATTCCACTCATGCAGGAACAGGGAAGTGAAGAGGAGTGGGCCGCAATCTCGCTCGGGGCCAGCGGTTGGCAGACCTTCTGGCGAGTGACACTTCCGAATATTAAGTGGGGGGTGCTCTATGGAGTGCTTCTGTGCAACGCTCGAGCGATGGGAGAGTTTGGCGCGGTCTCGGTCGTCTCTTCGAATATCCGAGGACGGACCAATACGATCCCCTTGCAGATCGACGCCCTGTATAACGAATACAACACCGCGGCTGCGTTTGCCTTGGCATCGATCCTAGCTCTTTTGGGGGTCGTCACCCTTTGTGCCAAGTCGCTCTTGGAGTATCGGATCGAATCGAGCCGCAGGAGCGTGAATCACTCGAAGGAGGCTGAAACCGAATCATGAGTGTCGAGATCCGGAACGTCAATAAATCGTTTGGGTCCTACGTGGCCCTCAAGAATATCCAGTTGCATATCGAGACGGGCGAGTTGGTTGCCCTGCTCGGGCCATCCGGTTCTGGCAAGACAACGCTGCTGCGCATCATCGCAGGAATGGAGTCGCCCGATCCACAGCGGGAATCAAACGGTGGAAGTAATGCCGCCACCGAGCCCAAAGTGTTGTTCTTTGGAGACGATGTAGCCTCGATGAGCGTCGGCCAGCGGCGTGTCGGCTTTGTGTTTCAGCACTACGCGTTGTTCAAGCATATGACGGTCTTCGAGAACATCGCCTTCGGGCTTCGCGTGCAACCTCGATCGACCCGGCCGCCGAAGTCCGAGATTCAAGATCGCGTCCACCGATTGCTCAACTTGATCCAACTCGATGGCTTTGGAAATCGTTTCCCGATGCAGCTGTCGGGCGGACAAAGGCAACGCGTTGCGCTCGCGCGAGCCTTGGCCATCGAGCCACGGGTTCTGCTCCTCGATGAGCCGTTCGGAGCCTTGGATGCCAAGGTCCGGCAATCGCTCAGAGAGTGGTTGCGCCGGCTGCATGATGAACTGCACACGACAACGATTCTCGTAACGCACGATCAAGAGGAGGCCCTGGAGGTCTCCGATCGTGTGGTGGTCATGAATCAGGCAGCGATTGAACAAGTCGGTACACCAGAGGAAGTTTTTCATCATCCGGCTTCTGAGTTCGTGATGGATTTTCTGGGTGCGGTGAATGTATTTCATGGCCGATTTGCGGAAAGCGGCTTGCCCGCGAATCCCGATAGCACCCGGATCCCCGATAGTACCCGAATCTACGTCCGGCCACACGAAATGCGTATTGAGCGAAGTCGCCAATCTCCCGAAAGCATTCCGGCGATCATCGAAAGGATCAATCGAGCAGGGGTGCAGGGGAAAGTCTTGCTCCAATCTGGGACCCTTGGCCCGATACGGGTCGATATTCCACTCGACCAACTCGACGCGCTCGATCTCAAAACCGGCGAGTCAGTGTTTGTTGTCCCGATGAATACGAGATCATTCACCTCGGATTATTCCATCTGATTTTCCATTTCGACCGTCATTGTCGGACAATCCGTCGCGATTGTCACGGCAAATGCGATCCACCTCCAAAGTCTGTGATGGAGTTTGGAAGGAATACCAGTCGGTTTCGCGTGTTGCTAGCGTTTGTATGCATCGCGTGGATAGCCGTTGCGTTTCCTGGTTGTGGAAACGGCGAGCGTCGGGTGGCTACTTACAAGGCTTCCGGGCAATTGCTCGCAGCCGACGGTAAAGCGGTCGCAAGTGCTTTGATTGTTTTGCATCCGGTGGCCGGTACGAGCAAGGCGCCTAAGCCGTGTGCAACTACCGATGGAGAGGGTCGATTTCAATTAACCACTTACGATACAGGCGATGGTGCTCCTGATGGGGAGTTCATCGTTACGGTCGAACAGTGATTGCGATTATTGGGATCTTGGTCGGATTGTTGCTTCCAGCGGTTCAAGCGGCCCGTGAAGCCGCAAGACGGATGTCCTGCTCGAACAACATCCGGCAGATCGAGTTGGCGTTCCAGAACCATCACAGCGCGGTGAAGTATTTCCCCGCCAATATTCGCCCAAGTGCGGTTTCTACCGTGCGAGTCCGTTGGGCCACTTACCTTTTGCCGTACATGGAATTTGGCACTTTATACCAACGAATCGACCTGACCAAGAACTGGTCATCGACAGTTCCGAACGCAGATGGGGGCCTCAACTACGATCTCTTCGGAACCAAGATCCCCATCTACGAATGCCCCTCGAATCCGGAGAATGGCAAAGTTGCAGACGGCTCTCCACCTCCTGATACCCCAGTTTGGCAAGCTCGAGTGGCCAACGGCGATTATTCAGGTTTCTATGGAGTTGCCCCTCAGTTATTTACGCTCGGTTTCGTCGATCAACAATCCGCTCGCAACGACTGTGGAGCGATATCGAAAACCACTCAGCTCAAATTTTCGAGCTTTACCGACGGGACCAGCAATACAGTACGGTTGGTCGAGTCGGCAGGTCGCCCCGCAACATGATTCGGCGGGTCACGTTCGACGAGACCACGTATGCGGATGCTCCTGCGAAATTTGAGGCTGGAACTCCCAGTATCGGCGATGCGGTCGGTCTCCGTGCGGCCCTTGAATACCTGCAGCAATTCGATCCAGCCGCAGTCCAAGCGCATGAGCATGCGTTGCTCGATCACGCGGTTCGCGAGTTGAAGGCAATCCCTGGGGTAACGATCTACGGGAATCCAACTCACAAGATCGGTGTCGTCTCCTTCACGCTCGAAGGATATTCGACCGAGCAAGTTGGCCAAGCATTGGATCGTGTCGGGATTGCTGTCCGAACGGGGCATCACTGCGCACAGCCATCCCTACGGCATTTCGGATTGGAAACCACGGTTCGTCCCTCGTTCGCCATCTACAACACCCATGATGAAGTGGATGTGTTGGCAGCAAGTGTGCGAAGGCTTTCAACAAAACGCTGATGCGAGTATCCAGTCTGCTCCGCATCTCATGACCAATTTAGCAATGGAGAGAGGAAAGAAGCTCATGGCGATCGGAAAAACGTTCGACCATGTTGTGCAGACGGTTGGCAACACGCCTTTGATTCGCATTCGTCGTTTGATACCCGGGGGAGGAGCCGAAGTCCTTGCCAAGTGTGAATTCTTTAACCCGATGGGGAGCGTCAAGGACCGCATCGGCCGAGCGATGATCGAGGCGGCGGAGCGCGAAGGCAAACTCACCCGCGACACGCACATTGTCGAGCCGACCAGCGGCAACACCGGAATCGCCCTGGCGTTCATCGCTGCAGCGAAAGGTTACCGGCTGACGTTGACCATGCCCGAGTCGATGTCGGTCGAACGCCGAGCGCTGTTGCGAGCGCTGGGAGCCAACTTCGTATTGACTCCCGCAGCCGACGGCATGCGTGGGGCGATCCAAAAAGCAAGCGAAATTGCATTGACCGATTCCAACGCATGGATCCCTCAGCAATTTGAGAACCCTGCCAATCCGAGCGTCCATGAACAAACCACTGGACCGGAGATTTGGGAAGATACCGCCGGTCAAATCGACGCGATCGTCGCCGGGGTCGGAACGGGTGGAACGATTACTGGGGTGGCCCGCTACATCAAGGCCCGCAATCCGAATTTCAAAGCGATCGCGGTCGAGCCCGCACAGTCCCCCGTGATCAGTGGTGGCAAACCGGGTCGGCATCGCATCCAAGGAATCGGCGCAGGCTTTGTACCGAAGAATCTCGATCGAAACGTTGTCGATGAAGTGATCACCGTGGATGACGAGATCGCATTTGCATGGGGCCAGCGATTGGCTCGTGAAGAAGGGATCATGGCGGGCATCAGTAGCGGTGCCAACGTATGGGCAGCCGCCCAAATCGCCAGCCGCCCGGAGTTTCGCGGCAAGCGAATCGTAACCATCATGTGCTCCTTGGGTGAGCGGTATCTCTCAACCCCACTGTTCAGCCCGTTCACAGGCTAAGGTATTCGTAGCAGCAATGGGTTGCTCGCGATCAGTTCTTGCAGGCGGAGCCTGCGGGCAGTGCGTACCCAGGCAGGAGCCTGGGTACGAGGGGAACTTGGCTTCGGTCCCTTTCGTCCCTCTCCCGATCGAAACCCCTACTTCGCGAACTGCAACTCGATCCGAACCGGGCTATTGGTTGGAAAATCCGAAGATAGGACCGCGACATCACCATCCACCTGATACGAGAATGGTTTGCCGGTGAACGGATCGTTCGGGACCGGGACGGGTGCTTTGTCCAAGGATGCCATCAGCTTGCCGCCATTCTCCGCTCCGGCCATCCGAATGGCTTCGATGGCTTGGATCACCGCAATCTGTTGTCGTGTTCGAGTGTCTGCCGTAAAGAACGCCTCAATGTTCGGAAGAAGCCCATGAGAAAGACCCGTAAACCAACCGAATTCCTCTCGCGCCCTTTTGGTTTTCATCTGGAGATTCTCTACCCGCATTCCTTCGATTGCAACGCTGTAGGGAACATGTAACCACTTGAAATAGTCATCTCGGAACACGTCGTAGTAGTCCTTCATCGCCAAAAATACGAGTTGCTCTCTTGGGTAAGATTCCATCGACTCCTTGGTGAGAATCCCGCGATCGAGCAAGTACTTTTTGGCTTGCGGCACGTTCGCATTGATGGATTCCTGAATCGACTCCAGCCGCTTTTCTCCTTGTACCTTGGAGACAATGGGGGATTCGTCTCCTTCGTTGTACTGATCGATGTCGGCTGTCCGTTTGGCGAACTCCGCAACGAATTCAGTCCAATACGCGGGTGGCTTGGGATCCGTATCGACCTCCTTAAGTTTCGGGATCTGCAAGTAAAGGAACTGACCTTCAATAGCGATGCACCGATCGGTATCCAAAAGCGGGCTTGGCAATTGCGCAAACGCCCAGAAGAGATTGGGGCACTCGGCATGTTCTTGCAACAACATCGTGTCCTCGACCGTTATGCCGAGCACCGCACAGCCCACCAAGTAGCAGACAAGAAAATCGTCCATGCCGATGTGGCGACTCATGGTCACTTGCTGACCGATGATTTCGATCGCATCCTCGATGCGGTTTTCGGCAATTGCTAATCGACAGCGTATGCTCTGACTTCTCGCGAGTTCGCGAATCGACTGGATCTCGGGAAGAAGGTAACCCATCGGATTATCGGAGAGATGGATGTTGCGATCCATCGAGAAGTAACGATGGCGTCTCGCTTCGCGAAGCCAAGGTTCTTGAAATGAAAGCAGTTTCAGGTAATCGCGTACTTTATCCTTGGGATAATCTCTAGGATGCAGTTCGAGGTACGAATAGGGTGGGTAATCCATCCCTTCTTTACCGGCTAATTTCTCTTGTTCCGCCCCTTTCTTGATCATTTCGCGGATCTGCGAGCGGGCATTCTCTTGCTCGAAGAAACCCATCGCCTTGAGATAGAGAAGTGCTGCGTTTCCATCCAATTGTTCACTGGGGTCGGGCAGCAGATGCATTTTCAGCGAAGGCTTTCCATCGCTCTTGGGATGAATGACCATTTTTCGCGTCTGCACTTGAGCAGATTTGCTCGCAGCATCCTGCGGTGCAATGTTTTCATCTGCACGCAGCATGGTGCCCAAGCCGAACACGCATGCGCTGGAAAGGATAGCGATCGCGATCCTGACCCCTGCTCGTTGTTGGAACCGAGTGAATGCACAAGACCAGCGCCAGTGTAAAGTAAGCATGATTTACCTCGAGGAATCAGTTTGGAAAACAAAACAAATAGCTAATCGACCGATCTGCTCTCGATCAAGACACAACAACTGGATCGTGCGTTTCTCAGTAGATTTCTCTCTGTAAGTCTTTGATCAGTTGCAGTCGGTTCACAGTCGGCTCCAATCGGTCGATGTCTGGATCACGGTTGACGGATGTGTCTGTGCTTTTGGGGCCAGTTGCATCATCGATTGCCGATTTAGATATCGATTCCGTCGCCAGGGATTTCGAGCGGACATAAACCAACCGATCCATTGGCCCGCGGTAGGATCCGACTGACAAGTTGGGGGTATCCAATAGTGCATTAAGGTCAAAAAGTCTTCCTGAATTGGCGATGATTGTGGCCTGTGCTGATGGACTCTCAATACTCTTTTCTGTTGTTGCGCTGACGGTCTGTTCGAATTGCGCGACTTTTGCTCGGAGGTCGTGGAGCACAAACCATTGCATGGCGAAAAAAGTAATGGCCACTCCTGCTGCCATACCCGACCACCATGCCACAGCGATTCGTGCTGTCGAAGAAACCCGAAGCAAACCCGGGTTCGATGCGGGGATCGTGGCATCGGTTTCCAACCCAGCAGCGAGAATCGCATCCCAATCGAGACGAGGAGCCCGCGGCTTAACTGTTCTCAATGAGTCAACGAGTTTGTTGTCGCGTTCACTCTGCTCGGGTCCCTGGTTTGGTTCGTTCATCGGTTCATTCCCCGCTTGCGCTCTGCAACTGTGGACTTTGCCTCGTTTGTTACCAATCGCTGCCTTATCGAATCGATCGCTTCGCGAAACAGTCGAAATACAGTGGCGGTGGGCCGGTCGACGACCTCAGCAATCTGCTCGAATGTCAATTCACCCCAAATCCGTGCCGTCACGATCTGTCGCTGGATATCAGGGAGTCGTTCGAGCCACTGCGTCGTCAACTCCGCATCCATCTGCGAACCTGTATCTGCATCAAACCAAGCGTCCTGCCCCGCGCTGGCTAATTCATAACGCTCCCTGCGTCGCTCCGACCTTGCCATATTCATCGCCTTGTTCCGAACGACGCGAAATAGCCAAGCCTTGGGTGATCGAGGAACGGGATCCTTTTTTACCAGTTCGATCAATGCCTCTTGCAAGGCATCGTCTGGACTCGAACACCATTGTCGAGCGAATAGCACCAGGGATGCACCGAGTTCATCGACGAGTTGCTGGAGTTCAAGTTCCGTGATCCGAGTCACAATAGCTCAGCCTTCAGGTTGTTCGTCGATCGGCGAATCGAATCGCCTGCGGCTTGTTTGCAGCGACAGAGAGAGGACACCACTCACTGACATTCATTTCAAAAACCTGGAAAAATTTTTGGCAGAGTTAGCTGGCCCCGAATCGGGCTTCAATGCAACTCATGATGTCCGCAAGATGTGGTTCGGCGATGGCATAGTAAACGTGCCTCCCCTCTTTTTCACTTGTCAAAAAGCCGCAACGCTGCATCAGACGCAGATGCTCGGACGCCATCGGGGTCGGCAAATCACAGGCTTCGGCCAACTCGCCGACGCTGTAGCGACCCGCGAGCAGCATCTGGATCATTCTCAATCGGTGAGGATGGGCCAAAACCCGCAGGCACTCTGCCGCCTGAGCCAATGCCTCTAATCCCATCCACTCCGGCTTCGCCTTGTCCATGATCTCTGCTCCGTATGCATCAATATATCGACAAGTGTCGATCTATTTCCAGTTGGCATACGGTCTTATTCTTCGAATTAAGGGACCGGTCGGGTGGCACGCTTCTAGCCTTTGCGGGGCGGGTGGCACGCCCAGAGGCTTTGCGAAGGGCGTGGTGTTCCCGCGACTCCCTGTAGCTCATGCGTCTGTCACTCACGCTTCTGGTTATGGAAAAACAAGGCAAAACATAGACTGCTTGCAAGCATCGCTACCGACAGCGCATCTTGAGACCGTTGGCCCGAGGTCCTGTGTTTCGGCTTGCGTCCCGCCTAGAATGAAAGTCATGATGCAAACTCTTTCGTATGGTAGAGATCCATTGGTTGGCCGGATTCGCCGTTTAGGATGAGTGGGATGAGTTACAGGAAAGCCCATTTTCTCTCGGATCTCCATCTGTTCGCGA
>CAYXFO010000117.1:0-11325 GCA_964464255.1 uncultured Pirellula sp. | reverse complement strand
GCACTTAAAAGATGGTCACCCCATCAGCCTCGTTCTGTTGGATGTCGATCACTTCAAGAAAATCAACGATACCTACGGGCATGCTGTCGGGGATGTGGTGCTGAAGCGCGTCGCCGATCATTTAGCTACAAGCGTAGCAGACTGCTATTTGGTAGCTCGGTACGGTGGTGAGGAATTCGGGATGCTTTTCACAGACACTGTCGAAAATACCACTCTCTATGCGGAATCCCTGCGAAAGACCCTCGCTGGCGATTCGATCGAAGCGGAGGGACACACCATTCGTGTGACGGCTAGCGCGGGGGTCGCACAGTTGCGGACAGGGGAACGGATCGGAGATCTTGTTCGTCACAGCGACCAGGCGTTGTATCGAGCCAAGGATCAGGGGCGAAATCAGGTGGCGGTCTACGATGAACTGCTCGATGAATCTCGTCACTCGCCAGACTCAGGCGAGAGTGAGATTGGTAATCCTCCGAGCGTACATGAGACGATTCGTGGCATCGAGGAAATCGAGAAACGGGTGCGAGACCACCTGAACCAGATGGTGCACGAGGAATCGAAGCGGTAAATCGCTTTGAAATCCCCCCACTTTTCCGAGCCCCAAGACGACTTGCAGATCTTGCTTGGTGCGCTACCATACAGGCAAGATGAGTGCCACGACGATATCTACGACGAGCTTGCAAACGGATTCTCCGCTTCCCAACCGCGCTGTTTTGGGGTTGCTGACCGCGTGGATGCTTGCCAAACGGGAATGGGTCCGTTTCTTTAGGCAACCATTTCGTGTCATTGCAGCTCTGGGCCAGCCTATTTTGTTTTGGATATTATTCGGGACTGGCCTGCACGGTGCCTTTCGGGGGCCGGTCGCCGACGAAAACTTCATGGGCTATTTCCTGCCCGGAACCACGGCGCTAATTCTGTTGTTCACCGCCATCTTTTCAACGATCACAATCATTGAGGATCGACGGGAGGGATTTCTGCAAGGAGTCCTGGTGGCGCCACCTGGCAGATGGGCAATCGTACTGGGAAAGACCCTTGGGGGGGCCGCGATCGCTTGGGCCCAGGCGATTGTGTTTCTGTGTCTGGCGTGGTTCACTGGATCCTTGGAAGTCAGTTGGGGCGTCTTGCCGTTGATATTGTTCCTGTTTGTGGCAGCAATGGGGATCACCGCATTGGGTGTTCTGTGCGCCTGGCCCATGGAGAGCACGCAAGGCTACCACGCGTTCATGAACCTGGTACTCATGCCAATGTGGCTGATGAGCGGGTCATTTTTTCCGATTCCCTCGATCAGTCCCGATCAACCCATTGGCCAAATGATTTTGCACTGGGTCATGAAACTCAACCCGATGACTTATGTAGTCGGTGGACTGCGGCATTATCTTGTTGTCGGGCATGAAACAACAACTCGCTCGGACCCAGCATTTTGGACTGCAGGGCTTCCTACGTGTTGGTGGACAACCACGGTTTTCGCTGCTTTGGCATTCGGGCTCGCCATGTGCATCGTACGTCGACGGCAGAAGGGTGAATTGCAATGAACCGAATGATGATCCGCATTTTAGGAGTCTTGCTCGGCCTCTTCGCGGGAACCATGGCCGCTTGGGTTTCGATTCAGTGGAAACGAGCTCGGCAACAAGCGACGAACAATGCGTCCGACACCGGTGGTGTGATTCTGCAAGACGAGGGAACGAGCGGGGCAGATCAACAAACCGATGCGCCACCTCCCGATCCAGGCGATCGGCGAAAACTGGTGGAACTGCGGCAGGCCGTTGCGAACGAGCCATCATGGACTCGAAGTTTTGCCCTCACCGAACGGAGCGGTCGGTTGGTTAAGTCCGAAGAACTGCTCGGCGAGCCCTACGTAGTCTGCTTCTTCTTCTCAACATGTCCCGGCACTTGCAAACGACAAAGTAGCGAAATGCGGCTGCTGCAATCCAAGTTCAAGGGGAAGCCGCTCAAGTTGGTCAGCATCTCCGTCGATCCGGAGGTGGATACACCTGAGGTGTTGACAGAGTACGCAAACAACTTCAATGCCGACAAGGACCGGTGGTTGTTCTTGACCGGTGCATTGGATGACATCATCAAGGTTGGCACGGAAATGTTTTTCCTGCCTGGCGTAGAGAAACGTGGCCATCCGGATCGATTCTGTTTGGTGGATGCCAAGGGGGAGTTGGTCGGGTCGTATGTTTGGCTTGATCCGGAACAGCGAGATCAGTTGATCGCCCATATCGAAGAGCTTTTGACCTTGCAGTGAGCCTCTTGTATCTGAATTGGCTCAGCTATTGAAATCGAGCACGATCCGGAGCATGCGGCGCAGCGGTTCTGCGGCGCCCCACAGCAGTTGATCGCCAACCGTAAAAGCGGAGAGATAACGGCCACTCTGCGATGGGTCGAGCTCTAGTTTCCGCAATCGACCGACGGGGCAAATCAGCGTTCCGCTGATAGTAGCAGGGCTGAGTTCGCGTATCGTTGCGTCCCGCTCGTTGGGGATGACTTTTGCCCATGGATGCGCCGAACCGATCATCTCTTCGAGTTCATCGACCGGTACATCTCGTTTCAGGCAAATGGTCAACGCTTGGCTGTGGCAACGCATCGCACCGATCCGGACGCAGATGCCATCGACCGGGATGGTCGCGGGAGCATGTCCGAGAATCTTGTTGGTCTCCGCCTGACCTTTCCACTCCTCGCGGCTTTGCCCGTTGCCTAGGTCCTTATCGATCCATGGGATCAGCGATCCCGCGAGCGGAACCGTGAAATGGTCGCTTGGGAAACTATCGCCGAGCATGGTGCTGGTAACTGTGCGATCGATATCCAAAATGGAGGAGGCGGGATGGTCCAGCAACGGTCTTGCGGCTCGGGAGATGTGTGCCATTTGCGTCAGGAGCTCTCGCATGTTTTGCGCACCTGCTCCGGATGCGGCTTGATAGGTCATGCTCGTCATCCATGCGATGAGATCCTGTTGAAACAATCCCTGCAGCGCCATCAACATCAGCGACACGGTGCAGTTACCTCCGGCAAACGAGCGGATTCCGGAGGTCAATCCACGCTTGATCACCGAATCATTGACAGGGTCGAGAATGATGACGGTGTCATCGCGCATTCGAAGAGTTGAAGCTGCGTCAATCCAGTAACCCTTCCAGCCGAAATTTCGAAGTTCGTCATGTACAGCGGTGGTGTAATCGCCACCTTGACAGGTCAGAACAACATCCATCTTCTTCAACGCGGTCAAGTCGTCGGCGGCGAGCAGTTTGCCGGTGGCTCTTGAGCCGAGCATCGGCCCATCGCCACCCGCATTGGATGTGGAGAAAAAACAGGGTTCGAACAGATCAAAATCCCGCTCTGCCTGCATGCGGTCCATCAACACAGAACCGACCATGCCTCGCCAACCTACCAAGCCAACTTTTTTCACAATGCGATCTTTTGTTTAATTGGTTTCTAGAAAGACCGAGTCAACATTGCCGCGCAGGATCTGTTGCCCTAAAGCGACTGCGAAGGATTCACTTTTGCCGCGATCGATAACGATCGACTGGGCGAGAACCTTCGCCAAGATTTTTTTATACATGCGGTATTTCGGCAAGATGAATTCCAGCTTGTAGGCATCGCTGTAATAGCCCAGCAGCTTATTGCGAGGGACGGCATCAATGCGAGCTTTCAGGTCGTGCTCGATAAAACTAGGGGTGTTGCTGTACCACCAGTGGCCATGCGGGAGGACGTTTGGGAAGATCCACGCATAGTCCACCAATTCCTGGTTGCTCACCGAAGCAAGTACAGATATCGGAAATTTCAGGTTTGGAAACGCATTGAATAGTTCGGAATACTGGATCATCGACCAACGGGAATCGTACAAATCTTGACCTTGGTATACCCCTCCTGGGTAGACGCGTCGATTGACACCGATCATCAGGTCGAATGGCAGACGGTACTCCACGCAGAATTCCGCCAGTCGCCAGAACACCCAATTCGCAAGGGTGCGGCGATCATCTTCGCTGATGTTATGCGGAGCCGATCTCATTCGTTGCCAACAGGAGGTAGACGCAGGGTCGTCGAGCGATACCGCATGGGGAGAAAACCAGGGAGGCAAGGATATCGCACACGCCTTCGCTCCATGTTTTTTAAAATACTGAAACAACTGGCCGATGGCTTGATGGACATCGGACAGGCTGTGAACGGCGATACCGCTGGCCGACTCCAAGCGTTGTCCAGTCCGTTCCAGATGCAGATGGAATACCAAATCATCCGTACGGAGGCAGGGTATGTAGCGGTGAGTGTCGAAATCATCGAGGCGATCGTCGAAGTCATTCGTGAGAAAAATTCGCTCTACCTTGGATTGACGCAGAACATTCTCTGTCCAATCCGGTCGCTGCATGGCGTCAGAAGCTCGATCGAAGACCTGTTCCCAATGTTCAGCATCGATTGACTCTCTCGGCAAACCGAGCAAGTTCTGGCTAATGTCCAGAAACCAATCCCATTGCACCGTGTGGTCGATTTCATGCAGTCGTTGAAAGAGTCGCTCCACTTTGTCTTTCGCCGACAACCCCTGCTGTTCGATTTGCTCGCGAGGCATGCCAGCCGAGTGGACAAGTTCGGTGTAGTAGTGATAGCCCAGCAGATCAGCCAAGTTCTGGGCCGCGGGTTCTCGGGGGTTGATGTGGGAGTGCGAATCGACCAGAGTGACAGCGTCGAGTTCGTGAAAGAGCGTGTTCTCGAGAGAGTTCATGATGGATCGAAGTCGGCAATCAACCGCCGCTAACAGGTGGGATCAAAGCGAAGGTTTTACCTGTTTCCAAGGCTGATTCCAAGCGGTCCTCGTCAGCCACAAAGGCGTTTCCCACCGCGACCCTACTAGCCGATACCAACGGGCGCAGTTCCGGATGCAAGCGAAGAATCGCCTCCTTGAGGTTAGCTGCTGACTTCGCATCTCCGAGGTCATCGCTTGCTATCCGAATCGATTCCATTCCCATCGCTTCGCGGATGCCCGCGAAGAGTCGTATTTCGATCGATTTCGAATCGTTCATGAGAAATTTCCAGAGTTCTTTGCAATAGAAGTCATGGCAATAGCCAAGATTACTTTTTCGAGGAAATATCCGCAATCGTAGATACGACTGGCATGTAGAAGGCTGGAAACAACCGAACGCTCCGTTTTTTTTGCTTGGCCTCGCATTCGAGGATTCTGTACAATACGACCGTCTCATGGGAGGTGCAATGGATCTTAAGGGTGAGCCGACAAGGCAATCAAATACGCAGATCGACTCCGAGGGTTCCGCTGGCAGAGTAGCCACCCCGAGCCGTGATGCATTGCGGGAATGGGCTAAATGCATTGAGCAAGATTCTCAGGCGGAAACATTCGAGTATTTGGGCGAGAGCGTCGCGGAGCAATCCGGGGAGTGACTCTCGACTGCTAGATCGCCAGTTAGGTTTGGAGACGGAGTTGTTCATACGGCAACCGCTCGAACCCAAACCGGAGACGCTTACTCAATTCTTTTCGCTCATTCAAGGAATTCACGAACGAGTTCCGCTCGCCCCAAGTCGCAATAATCCCTTTCGTTTTTTTCTCGCCAACGGATCCTCGGTATCCCTTGAGATTGGCGGAAGCGGCGATTTGAAGTCGGCGTTGTTCGAGGTCGCCACGCCGGAATGCAAAAGTCCTCGCGATGTGGTGTTGTACGAATTGGCGAATGAGCAGTTGGTAGAGGAAGCCTTCACCGACGATCATCCAAGTACGCGTTGGTCATTGATCAAGGCGAACATGGACGCCCAAGGGCACACGCTCGGCCAGCATGAGTCGTACGACATGAGGATCGCGCGCGGCAGTGGGCTTCTTCTGTGGTGGCTGGGCTTGATGTTCTTATTCCCATGGGTCGTCCTTTACCGATTCGCTGCGATGATCTGGATCGGCTTGGTGTATTCAGTATCTTCCTGGATACGGGGTATGCATTCCCTTTATCAGTCAGCCCCTCGTTTCATCATTCGGGGCGACGCTCCCGCAGAAGCGATTGAGAAATGGCTCGACCCATTCCTGCATGTGCGGAGCATGCATTGGATCGCAACGGGTTTAAGGATTTTGCATTGGCCCATCGTGCAGATGTTTCTGGTCCTGATTCGGTTGGTTGCGTTGCGACCGCATCGAAGAGAACTCGTCGCTTTCCTCGCATCAAGATCGATTTTGGATGGGGCTGGGCATGTCGACGAGCAGGGACGCTACTGGATCAGTCAGCGCGCCGGGATGATCAATCAAATCATCGGTTTCGGAAGCTATGGTGATCGTCGGCCTATCTTTCGTTGCGATCCGATGCTCCGTGACTTGATTGCTGGTCCATTTTGGTCTTTTGCCCGCTTTGGTCGTCTTTTCTCGCGGCGCCAACGCGTGGAATTGGCGATCGGAGATTCTGGAATGTGTCCGTGGTCGCAACATATTCGATTCGGCGCCACCGTGTTGATGATCGATTTGGCGGAGCAGCGTGCACTGCGAGGTGCTCCCAGATTGAAGAAACCGATCGAAGCCATCGGACAAATTGCGAGGGACTGGATGTTGGTTCGTACAGTGCCCGGAAAGAGCCATAAGCAATATACCGCGATGGATCTACAGCGTTGGTACCTTAATCGCCTCAAAAAGCACCTTGAAACCTGTAGCGATGTACCCGCCGAAGCCTGGGAGATCATCGACAAGTGGCAGACAGCACTAAATCAGTTGTCGGTAAAACTCTCCAACCAAGAGAGCATCCCTCGCATGTTGGTGGGGCGTTTGGATTGGCTGAGCAAATTGTGGTTGCTGTTGCAATTGGATCCCACCACTCCCTGGCCAGTCCGAAAGAAGATCGACATAAGGTATCACGAGATGTCCGAGCAAGGGTACCATCGCAAGCTGATCGATATGGTCGATTTAGCGCCCGTTGTTCGCGAGGATGAGATCGCGGTCGCACGCCGTTCGCCCCCTCCGAATACCTCCGCGCGTCGGCGTGGCAATCTGATTCGCGAGTTTTCTTGGGGAGATTCGGAATTGCAAGTGGAATGGCGCCAGGCATCCTACCGCGTGGATGGCCAGGTCTACCACGTCGACTTCTAACGGGTTGCGTTATCGATGCGCTGCGAGAAACTTTAACTGCTGGTACATCGTCTTCAAGATCGGCGTCTCCACATGGTGCCGATCAGCATGCCGCATCGCGTTCCCATAAATCGCTTCCACCTCGATCGGGCGTCCGTGATTGAAATCCAATCGCATGCTGCTGTCGTACGGAACCATTTCGAGGGTGTGATCGATAACCCAATCGACGAATTCAGGCTCGATTGCCGACCCGCACTGGCAAGCAGTCTGTCGCACTTCTTCGCTGACACGCCGGGCAAGGTTCCTTGAGTCGGCATCGGCCATGATGACATCGGTGCTCGCATCGAGGATCACCGATAGCCCGTTGAAGGGGATATTCCACATCAATTTCCGCCATCTCGCTGTTGTTAAGTCGTTGGTCAAATGACATTCAATACCTGCGCCTGAGAGATCCCGCTGGATGGTATGCAACCGCTCTTCCGATGGGCCAGGTTCGTCATCGTTCAGTCCACGGTACGGACCGAAAACGATCTTGCCGTAATCGATATGTCGAATATGTCCGGGGCCGACTTTATTGGAGCACAGAAAACAGCAGCCGCCTGCAACTCGGCCAGGACCTACCACATCGCGCGTCGCTTGCTCCACGTGCAAACCGTTTTGAAGGACCAACGCGGTCGAGTCACCGCGAAGCAGCGGCGGGATGAGGGATGCTAACAAATGGTTTTGTGTACTCTTGAGTCCGACGATCACGCAATCCACTTGGGGCATATCATCGACGCTGCGGTAGGCATGCACCGATGGCAGATGGAAATCACCAAGTTTGCTGTCAACTCGAAGGCCATGTTTGACAACGTGTTCAAAGTCCGAGTGAAGGAGAAAATGGACTTCGAGGCCACTGCGGGCGAGCAGACCGCCGTAGAATCCCCCCAAGGCTCCGGTACCGATGATTGCATAGGAAAGTGGCATAGTTGTCGTCCTGTCAGCTGCGAACGGTCAGTGGTTTCGTATCTTCGTGTGCTGATCGAATAGGACCGCACCCAGAATCACGAGTCCGAATACGACTTTTTGAGTATAGCTTTCGATTTGGATCAAATTCATCCCGTTCTCAATGACAGCGATAATCAGTGCGCCGATTAGGGTTCCCACGACCGAGCCATATCCGCCGCGGAGGGATGTGCCTCCAACGACGACCGCCGCAATCACATACAGTTCGTACATGACGCCATACGTTGCGTTGCCGCTTTTGAGCCGGCTGGCCATGACCAAGCCCCCCAGGCCAGCCAGCAATGCGCAGATTACATAGGTCGAGGTGATCAACGTGCGGACATGAATGCCGCACAAACGGGATGCTTCGATGTTTCCTCCGATGGCATAGATGGCACGACCGTAGACCGTATTGCGCATCGCGAACTGAGTGAATACATACAGGACGATCATCAGTAGCACGGCGATCGGAAGCCCTAACCACTCCCCACGTCCGAGCCAGACGAACGATTCGGGGACTGCGTTAATAGATTGCCCTTGGGACAACAAAAAGGCGGCACCGCTGGCGATCAGCATCATCGCTAGCGTTGCGATGAACGGAGGGATCTGATATCGAACGACCAACAGACCGTTGATCAGGCCGCACAATCCGCATACCAACAGCGCAAAGAGTCCACACAGTATCATCGCGGTGGTATCGGCCTGATCCCCTCCTCCCCAGTCACGAACAGCGAGTGTGCAGAGGACGGCGGAAAGTGCGATCAGGCTACCGACCGACAGATCAATACCGCCGGTCAGAATGACCAGGGTCATCCCGACAGCGAGGATCGCGATGATCACGATTTGGTTGACGATATTGATCAGGTTTTGCGATTTCAAGAAGACGGGCCACCAACGCGGTTCCGGTGCGATCACGGACAATTCTTTATCGGGGAACTTGCTCGACAGTCCGTTGAATAGGGTCCAAGACGTGGTATCCGGGCTCTGCACGATGGTCAGTTTCTTTCCTGTGGTTCGTCCGATGGCCTTTCGGGCATCCAACGGGATTCCCTGAATGAAGATTTCCTGCCACTGCTCTTCGTTGACACCCAGACGAAGCATTTTTTCGCGAAGGGCATTTGCGAAATCTCGGTCCTCTGGGCTTGCGCTGGCGACGATCAGCACGTTCGAGAAGGGTGGGGGCCCCAATTTTCCGAGGATTTGGTCGGAGGCTTCGATGGCGTTGGGTGGTTGGAGGGTGAGAGTTGCCAAGCTAAAAGCGATGCATAGGCCGACCAGCACCATCGGCATGGTGAATCGAGCTAGCTGAGGGATCCAACGGAGCATCGGCAAAGGCCTGTTTCACAAGGAGCAATTCCGGACGGATCGTAATCCTACTGGCAGAAAAGGTGCTGGGGTAGCGTCCATGGAGTTCATCGGCGGCCACCGAGAGGCTTGATTTAGTGCCTGCTTGATTCCCGAACGATACCTCGTCGGATAAACTATCGGGGGATGAACGCAAGAGCAGCCATTGATTTGACCGCGAAGGTCAATACCCCTGAGAATATCCAATTCGAGTATCGAATAGCTGGACCGTTTCGGCGTGCTCCTGCATTCATACTCGATCTGGTTATTCGCGCTTCCTCGATCACGGCCATCTTTATTCTGCTGTTCTGTACCGGCATCATTCAGGTGTTGGCCCTGCCATTTTCCGTGGCCGTGGTGGCGTTGTTTATCTCTTATTTTCTGTTGGACTGGTTTTACGGATTGTTCTTCGAAACCTATTGGAACGGCAAGACTCCCGGCAAGTGGCTTACGAAGATCCAAGTCATCTCGTCCGATGGTCGTCCGATCAGCGCGTATCAAGCGACGATACGAAACTTTCTTCGGAGCGCGGATCTGGCACCTTTTCTGTCGCTGCAGTTTCTCGACCCGACCTTTGCCCCGATGTACATCATTCCGACGGGGTTAGTTGCATTTCTTTGCATGGCATTCACTACGAGATTCCAGCGGCTCGGTGACTTGGCGGCTGGCACGATGGTAATCGTGGACGAGAGATCGTGGGTTCCGCCCTCGGTGAAGTTGGAGGATCCTCGCGTGGAGGCGCTAGCGACGTATATTCCCGCGAACTTCAGGATGAGCCGAACCATGGGACGCGCTATTGCGTTGTACGTGGCGCGTCGCTCTCGCATGGCGGTCGGAAGGCGGGCTGAGTTGTCAGCGATACTTGCCAAGCCTCTACTGCAGCAATTCGGCTTTCGAGAAGACACGAGCACGGATCTGTTGCTCTGCGCGCTCTACTATCGGGAGTTTGTCCTCAAGGAAATCGTCGCGCCGGGCGAGGGAGGATCGCCTACCCCGGCTTCGAGGCCATCGTCTTATGGCACTCCCTTAAGGCAGGACGTAACGCTTGCTCCGCCGATCGTAGCGTCCATCGCATCCCCATCTCCCAAGGGAGTTTCCGAATGAGAGTAGGTGATTTGCTCGATCGACGACGACAAGGCTGGCAGGAGCTGGACAAATTATGCGAGCGATTTGCGAGCCCTGCGAAGCGCCGTAATGTCTCCGCTTCGGAAGCAGCCAGATTTGCTGCTTTGTATCGCGCGGCTTGCACCGATCTGGCCATGTCCGAGGAATTCAAATTACCGCCAGCTACGGTCGATTATCTGCACAGATTGGTTGGCAGAGCCCACAGTCAGTTGTATCGGTCGGGTAGTTTTCCGGTCGACCGATGGTGGCATTATCTGATGGTCATCGCCCCGCGCACCATCTTTAACGACCCGTGCGTTAAAGTCGCATTCATGGTTTTCTTCGGCCTATTTGCCCTCTCGGCATTGATGGCTTGGGCGGAAGGAACGTTTCCAGGCTTTGCGGAATCGGTCTTGGGCAAGGAGCAGATGGAGACCATGGAAGAGAGTTTCTCGAAGGGATTATCGGGAAACTTTGACCACTTTCTTGTTGCCTCCGCCGGTTACATTCAGCACAACACTAGCATCGGTTTGAGCTGTTTTGCACTTGGCCCGTTGTTGCTGCCCAGTCTGGTGACACTCGCTTACAACGGAATAGTGCTCGGTGCTTCTTTCGGTTACATGGCGAGGCCAGAGGTGGATGCCGGAGATACCTTTTTGGAATTCGTAACCGCCCACGGAGTATTCGAGTTGACGGCGATCGCGCTGTCGGCTGCGGCCGGCCTGCGGCTCGGAGTTGGGTTGTGGATGACCGGCAATATGAATCGACTTGACTCATTTCTGCAAAGCTCAAAAAAGGCGCTGCCGATCATGATGGTGGCCGTGGTACTGTTTTTTCTAGCGGCCCTCATCGAAGGCTTT
>CAYXFO010000116.1:1616-11337 GCA_964464255.1 uncultured Pirellula sp. | reverse complement strand
AGGAATTCCACCTGTGTTCCCTAAAGAGACCTTACTTTGCACGTTGCTTTGCTGATTGACGCACGATCACACTGACGCACGATCAAACCGAATCGAATCTTTCGATGCGACCGCATGAACCCGCGCACTCAACCGGTGAGCAACTCTTGAGCAAGGATCAAGATAATACCAAAAAACGCTAGCCGCCTATCCAGCGAGCATAAATTTTTCTCGCTTCGTCCGGGTTTTCCGTGCCATCGACAATGCCCCGCCCATCCGGAAAGACCGTGATGCGATAGGAATCAACCGAGAAACGCACCAGGAAAGGCGTCTCGAATACCGTCCCTGACTTGCGCAAACGTTCGGACAGCATTGCCAAGTCCACATTGCGACCTTCGGGGACATGGATCTGGACTGCGTTCTTTCCGCAAAGGACTTTTGTGTCGCTCACTCCGGTCCCAGCAAGAAACTCGAATCTCCGCTCCACACAGGTGGGGCAATTCGGCATGCGATGCAGAGAAACATTCCTGACTTCGCCCGACCACAACTCAAAAATACTCAGGGTAGTAGAAATCTTTTCTTCGCCACCTTGTACGATCCATTTCATACTGAGCAAAGCCTGCCAACTTGCGATCACACCCACCGCAGGACCGAGTACCCCGACGCTGTCGCACGTTTGCATACTCTCAATCGGTGGAGGGTCGGGTAGCAGACATCGAAAGCATGCGGTCTTTCCAGGTTCTACCAACATGGCTTGACCGGATGCGCCGATGATCCCTGCATGAACCCATGGGCTTCCGAGCGACACACAAACATCGTTGATCAGATACCGAGCTTCGAAATTATCCGTCCCATCGAGAACGATATCGACTCCCTGCAGCAACTCGACTGCGTTGCGATGGGACAGATCGCAAACTTTCGGCTCAATGTGTATTTTGGGGTCGATGGCCGCGATATGATTCGCCGCCGCAATCGATTTGGGCAGGTGATACTCGGCATCGTGCAACGTATAGAGTGCTTGCCGTGGCAGGTTGTCAAGTTCGACCCAATCCCGATCGATCAACCGTATCCATCCGACACCGCATCGAGCCAACCTTTCCGCGATCGTTGATCCCAGAGCACCCAGGCCCACGATCGCGATCTTGCTCTTGGCCAATCGCTCTTGACCGGAAACTCCAACCGCTGGATAGGCCGATTGCCTCCGAAATCGCTCCACCACTACGTCCATAATTTCTCTTGCAAAACGATGTGGAGTTACCTTAGCGACGATAGCATGGCCTGTGCGAGGTTGCTCTTTGTGGGCCGGGTCTACCTAGCCGCGACGTCGCAAGGCTTCGGCGACTGCCTGTCCCATTTCGGCAGGAGATGGGGCAACGACGATTCCTGCTGCTTCGAGGGCAGAAACTTTTTCAGCCGCTGTTCCCTTGCCGCCGGTGATGATCGCGCCTGCATGCCCCATGCGTTTTCCAGGGGGAGCGGTCCTGCCGGCGATGAAGGCTGCGACGGGCTTGGTGACGTGATTCTTCACGTACTCTGCTGCCTTCTCCTCTGCGTCACCACCGATCTCGCCGATCATGAGGATCACTTCGGTTTGATCGTCTTGCTGGAACCGTTCGAAAACATCGATGAACGAAGTGCCGACGATCGGGTCGCCACCCAAACCAACGCAGGTCGATTGACCGAGCTTCAAGTTGGAAGTCTGCCACACAGCCTCATAGGTCAGGGTCCCGCTTCGCGACATGATGCCAACTTTTCCAGGTTGATGAATATAACCTGGCATGATCCCGATCTTGCATTGGCCCGGCGTGATCACACCCGGACAGTTCGGTCCGATCAGCACCGATTTGCTTCGCTTCACGACATCATAGACATGGACCATGTCGATGACGGGTACCCCTTCGGTGATGGCGCATATGACTTCGATCCCCGCATCGACTGCTTCCAAGATCGCATCTGCGGTGAACGGAGGCGGAACAAAGATCATCGTGGCGTTGGCACCGGTCTGCTTGACCGCTTCTTCGACGGTATCAAAGACAGGAAGCCCTTCCACGGTCTCGCCCGACTTACCTGGCGTCACACCACCAACCATTTTGGTGCCGTACTCTTTGCATCCTTTGGTGTGGAAGGCCCCGGCCTTGCCGGTGATCCCTTGGCAAATAACCCGCGTGTCGCTGTTAACAAAAATACTCATGGAATGAATGCTTATTTGAAATGATGGTGGAGGTCAGGCGATGGACGCGACAACTTTTTTGGCCGCATCGGTGAGATCGTCGGCGGAAATGATGGCCAAGCCGCTCTCGCGGAGCATCTTCTTCCCTTCTTCAACTTCTGTCCCTTCGAGTCGAACAACCAAGGGAACTTCGAATCCCACTTCTTTGGATGCGTCGATGATGGCTTGGGCGATGGTCGTGCACCGCGCGATACCACCGAAGATGTTCACGAGAATCGCTTTCACGTTCGGATCGGCGAGGATGATTCGGAACGCCTCGGTTACTTGCTGCGTATTGGCGCCGCCACCCACATCCAAAAAGTTTGCCGGTGCTCCGCCGTGATACTTAATGATGTCCATGGTGGCCATCGCCAGACCTGCACCATTGACTAGGCATCCGATATTGCCGTCGAGCTTCACGAAACTGAGCCCGGAGTTTGCAGCTCGCAACTCGGCTGGCTCCTCTTCGTGAATATCGCGTAGTTCCTTCAAATCCGGGTGCCGGAACATCGCGTTGTCATCGAATGTGATCTTCGCATCCAGAGCAATCATCTTGTCGTCCTCGGTGATCACCAACGGATTGATTTCCGCCATGGAGCAGTCCAAACGAACGAAAAGTTCGCACAGTTTGCGCATGAAGAAATCAGCACTCTTCGCTGCGTTCCCCTGAATATTGAGTTTCTTGCATAGCTTGCGTACCTGATAAGACATCAGGCCATGGGCGGGGTCGAAATGTTCGCGAAGAATCTTTTCGGGAGTTTCTGCCGCCACCTTTTCAATCTCCACACCACCTTCGCTGCTTACCATCAGCAACGGCAACTTTTCAGCCCGATCGACGACGACGGCTAGATAAAGTTCGCGAGCGATTTTGCAGCCTTGTTCGAGGTACACTTGATTGACCGTCGAGCCAGCGGCTCCGGTCTGAACGGTCACCAATCGGTTGCCGATCATGTTCTTTGCGGCGACGGATGCGTCATCTGCGCTGCGAACCAGTTGTACACCCCGTTGGGTTGGAACTTCGATAAACGTCCCTTTGCCGCGACCGCCCGCATGCAGTTGGGCCTTGATCACCGCAAGATCGCCTCCGAGCTTGCGATATGCGTCGGCAGCTTCCTGGGCGGTTCTCGCCACAAAGCCTTGTAAAATCGGGACTTGGAAGGAGCGAAACAGCTCCTTCGCCTGGTATTCATGTATTTTCATGGCGTAGCCAAGGGTTCCTAAAAAGGGACAGGATCCTGAATTCGGACAGGATTATCAGACCCCTGAGAAACATGGTCAAGCCGTCCGAGTTCCCCCGCAATGAGCATTCCTCGTCTTTTCCAAAAGCTTAGCGAAAGTTTTGTGCTCTCGAAGATCCCTACGAGAGTTGCGAAGCCTCGACTATAATTCGGACGATTGAAATCCCGCCTGCCATCCATTTCCTACCCATCAGGTCATGAAAGTTATGCGCATCCAACTCACCCCAGCGACCATCCTTGCTCTTCTCGGAATAGTCGTCGGATCGTCTTCCGTGTTCGGCCAAACCTTCGACGCTACGGCGGTCGCTAATCAGGGGATCAGCAAGCTCAAGGTCAAGCCGACCGATTGGCCTCAGTGGGGTGGATCTCCAGAGCGAAACAACGTACCTGCGTCCGGACCGTTGCCGACTCAGTTCGATGTCAAGACAGGAAAGAACATCCGCTGGTCCGCTCCGTTGGGCTCGGAAACATACGGTAACCCCGTTGTCGCGAATGGCAAGGTCTATGTCGGCACCAACAACGGCAACGCGTACGTGAAACGCTACCCCGCAACCGTCGACTTGGGATGTTTGATCTGCTTCGACGAGGACACCGGGAAGTTTCTGTGGCAGCACAGCAGCGAAAAACTTCCGACCGGCCGCGTTCACGACTGGCCGAACCAAGGCATCTGTTGCGCGCCTCTGATCGACGGCGATCGCGCGTGGTATGTCACCAGCCGTGGCGAAGTTGCCTGCTTGGACACCGAAGGTTTCCTCGATGGTGAAAACGATGGCCCGTTCGCCAAAGAGCCCAACGAAAACAAAGACGAAGCCGACGTCGTTTGGAAAGTCGACATGATGAACCAGTTGGGTGTCTCCCAACACAACATGTGCAGTTGCTCCGTGACCTGCGCTGGCGATCTCCTGTTCGTCAACACATCCAACGGTGTCGATGACGGACACATCACGGTCCCGGAAGAAAAGGCGCCGAGCTTTATTTGTCTCAATCGCCTCACTGGCGAAGTCCTTTGGACCGACAACACGCCGGGAGCAAACATCCTTCACGGCCAATGGTCGTCACCCGCTTATGGTGTTCTCAACGGTGTTGAGCAAGTCATCTTCGGAGGCGGCGACGGATGGCTTTACAGCTTCGATGCTCGCGGCGATGCAGGCAAAGCCAAGATGCTTTGGAAATTCGACTGCAATCCAAAAGACTCCGTTTACAAACTGTACGGCGCTACCCGCAACCACATCATCGCAACCCCGGTCATCTATGACGGGCTCGTCTACGTCGCAGTTGGCGAAGATCCCGAACACGGCGAAGGCGGCGGCCATCTGTGGTGCATCAGCCCTGATAAACAAGGGGACATCAGCCCAACCCTCGTCTACAACTCCAAAGATCCGACAAAAGTCATTCCGCCCAAACGAAAGCAAGCCCTAGTCGCATCCGAAGGAGACCTCGAAAGGGACAATCCCAACTCCGCCGCAGTCTGGCATTACATCGGCAACGATCCCGAGGACTTCGAACAAACCATGCACCGCACCTGCGGTACCGTGGCCATCAAGAATGATCTTTTATTCATTGCCGACTTTTCGGGTGTTGTGCATTGCCTCGATGTCAAGACTGGTAAGTCTCATTGGACGCATGACATGCTCGCAGCGTCGTGGGCATCGCCACTCATCGCGGATGGCAAGGTCTACATCGGCGACGAAGACGGCGATATCTCCATCTTCGACTTGTCCGATAAGAAAAACTTGATCGGCGAAATCAACATCGGATCAGCGGTCTACACCACGCCGATTACCGCGAGCGGCCGCATTTATATCGCCAATCGAAATCGCCTCTTCTGCATCGAAGAAGGAAAGACCTCCGAAGGGGTCGAGTAACTCTCTCCCGTTTCATGGAAAGACAGTTGCGATGACAAGCGTACTTCCGCCGGGACCGACAGGAAAATGGCGGAATACGTTGAAGATCGTTCGCAACCCACGCGAGGCGCTCGAGGGATGGGTTCAAACCTACGGCGACCCCTTCCTTGTCCCCACCCTGAACGGACCGGTGGTCATCACAGGTCGTTCGGAACTGATTCGTGAGATCTTTGGTCGGGATCCCTCTCAATACGATCCTTTTGCGACTCCAGCGCTCGCCCCCATTCTCGGGCAGGGATCCATGCTCGTAATGGGGGGCGAAACGCATCGGCGCGAGCGAAAGCTCGTCATGCCGATGTTCCATGGCGACCGCATGCGTGCCTACGGTCACGCGATGCAGCAGATCGCGTTGACCAAGCTCGACGAATGCCTCACGAGAGGACCCGTCGTGTCGACTCTGGACTTGATGACCAGCATCTCACTCGAGGTGATTATTCGAACTGTTTTTGGTGTCAGCCATCGGCAAATGTCCGAGGCGATCATGGAAGCTATCCGCAAGGTCGTTCGCAAAACCAACCCAATTCTCTTCTTCTCGACCAAGACCCACTTCTCATTCCTCGGTCTGAGTCCCTGGGATCGTTTTCAAGCGGCTCGATTGAAACTGCGCAAGCTCTTCAATGAGATCTACGAGCAGCGTCAACAAAACCCGACCGATGGAGAGGACATTTTCTCCATGATGACCGCTGCACGTTACGAGGATGGTGAATCGATCACGCGCGATCACCTGCGAGAGGAGCTGATGACATTTCTACTCGCAGGACATGAAACCAGCGCGATCGCAATGACTTGGGCGATCTACCATTTGCATACCCATCCCGAGGTCCTTCGAACTCTGAAAGAGGAGTTGCGAACTCTTCCGGATCGATCCTTCGCGTCGCTCGCCGCGGCTCCGTATCTAAAGGCCGTTGTTCAAGAGACGCTTCGCATCCACCCGATTGTCACCGAAGTGCTACGCAAGCTCCGAACACCGATGTCTCTCGGTGAATGGACGATTCCCGCCGGATTTGCGGTCGCCCCTGCAACCGTATTGGCCCACTACCATCCGGCAACTTATCCGGACCCGGACGCTTTCCAACCGGAACGTTTTCTTGAGCGGTCCTATTCGCCATTTGAGTACTTCCCGTTTGGCGGTGGACATCGTCGCTGTATCGGTGCCGCATTCGCGTCGTATGAAATGGCGATTGTCTTGGGAACGATTTTAGGTGAGCACGCTTGGGAGTTGGTGGACAACCAAGAAGTAGTCCCCAGTCGCCGTAACTTGACCATGGGGCCGTCAACACGAGTCCCGATTCGCAAAATGTAGCCAATGCCACATCGCGGTAAAGCCGCTGTCCTCAGCTGCTCCAAATAGTAGAGCCGCTGTCCTCAGCTGCTCGCATCCGCACAGCGCTTATCATTTCCGTCACGCCAACATCGACAGTGAATCCGCTACCAGCGTGATTCTCATGGTAACGCAGGGTGGGAGCAACTTAGGACAGGTTGCTCTACGGTTCAGTTTGACAACGAACACGCGCGGCGTGCTGTCATCGCGATCATGTTGCTGGCCGAAGCCTCAAATATGAGAGTCCTAAAAGCTTCTGAAAAACCCTCAAACGTCAGACGGAGGGCATTGCAGGCGAATCTTTGCAATGCTACGTTCACCCACCTGAGATCTTGGACAACGTGTTTTTGCTGTTGCCGGTTGCTTGGTGGGAAATATGCGGATCTTGTGCACCACCTTCGGTAGTTCGGGGGATGTATTCCCAATCCTTGGGCTTGCGATCGCTCTTCGAGATCGAGGCCATGATGTTACGTTCGCCACCAATCCGTACTATGCCCACATGGCCAAAGAGCATGGTTTGCCGTTCGAACCGCTCGGCACAGAGCAGCAGTTTCGACATAGCATGCGGCACCCCGATCTCTGGCATCCTCGCAGATCGTTCGGCCACCTGTTTCGCACGCTCGAACTCGCTCGCCAACAGCAATACGATCTGTTCGCACGTTTTCATGGAGAAGGCCCCTTTGCGGGGGTCGCAAACTGCATTTGTTTCGGTGCTCTCACAGCCTCTGAGAAATTCGGGTTCCCATTAATTACCTCTCACATCCAACCTGTTGTCCTTTGGAGCGACATCCGACCACCGCAACTCCCGGGGTTGTTCGGATCGCGATGGCTCAAGAGGCTGATGGTGCGAATCGGTGAAAAACTGTACGTGAACCCAATCGCACTTCCGACTCTGAATCGCTGGCGGACGGAACTCAGGCTCCCTCCGATCCAACGCTTGACATCCTGGTGGCACTCCAAGAGCGGAGTCCTGTGCATGTTCCCGGAATGGTTCGCGGCAAGACAGCGCGATTGGCCACAACCGCTTGAGTTGACTGATTTTCCGTTATGGAATTTCCAAAGCCAAAAGGACATGCCGCCGGAAGTAAACCAATTTCTTGATCAAGGAGATCCACCGATTGTGTTTACTCCGGGCTCCGCGAACCTTCAAGCGGGCAAATTTTTTGCGACGGCCGTTGAGGCCTGCAAGCGGCTCGGTCGTCGCGGCATCCTGCTCACCGAGTTCGAGGAGCATTTACCCGCAAGCTTACCCGCAAACATCAGGAGATTCTCGTATGTGCCGCTTGACCTGTTGCTGCCGCGGTGCTGTGCGATTGTCCATCACGGCGGAATCGGCACATCGTCTCAAGGAATGCTCGCAGGCATCCCGCAATTGATCATGCCGATGGCCTACGATCAATTCGATAACGCACAACGACTTCGCGAATTAGGAATCGGGACCGCCGTACCCGTTCGTTCGTTTCGAGCGGCGCATGTCACCCAGGCCCTTGAGTCGCTCTTGTCCAATCCCGCTACCACCCCAAATTGCAAGAAAGTCGCAAACAACATGGCTCGCGGTAACGGTCTCTCGCAATCCGCAGAGGCAATCGAAGGCCTCGTGGCGGGCGGACGGCGACGATCTATGTCATGAGCATGCGGCAATGGCTCGCTCGAGCAGTTCAGGATTGACGTCCCACCATTTGCGAAGCGTGAGCAAGGCGGGTTTGAGACGAGGATCGGCGTACTGCTCGGCCGCTTCCACATACAGTTCCCCCACCTGATCGGACTTGAGGCACTCAACTAGGAGATTGACCCCGAGCGGTTCCTTACGCTTTGCTAATCCGATCGCCGCCTCGCTCCGCGTATTGAAGTCGGTATCCTGCATGCGCTCCAATAAGGCTTCGCGCAACTGCGGTGAGTCTTCTTCGGTCATCGACAACGAAAAGGTCGCCCAATCGCGGACTCGAGGTTCCGGATCCACAAGCAGCCTCATCAGGGTATCGATAATCTGTCGGCCCAAGTCGGGATCGCAGGAATCGGGCGAAGGCAACCCCCATGCGACACGCCATCGAATGTCTTCCGATGGATGCTGCGACAATGAGATCAGCCAAAATATACCTTCCTCCAGTGCCCGAAAGTTCACGGCGCTGATCAGCGATGTCATCACTTCGTGATCGTTTTCCGTTGGAATCATGGAACGAATCATGGCATTGGCTTCCTCTGGATAGCTTGAGCCATCAACCCCCAATTGGGCCAGAACCGATACGCCGATCGATCGACGTAATGGATCGTTGTCTTGGCACCAACGGATCGCTTTTTCAAGAACCGTCCGCGTACCCGCTTTTCGAAGCGCAAATACATGCTCCCAAGTTTCGTCGGACTCGACATCCTGCAGTGATTCGATCGCGGACCAGTGCTGTTCTTCGGGACATTCCGTGGGTGAAGTTTGCATCTTGAGCAATAATCTTTCTATCCCGAGGGTTTTCACAATTTGGCCACCGTCCCTCTGGAATGAGAGGGAAGACCGTAGTATCCTAAGCTAGTTCGATCGGTCCTGATACTCTGTATGTCAGATCATGCGTGACGACGATCCCAATGCCACAAGGAAGGACAGCAACCCCCTGCTGCGGCGGGGTTCCGACGATCTGTCGTCGAAAGTCTCCGATTCCGGGGACAACATTAGCGCAGGGGAGACTCCTCGCCCGTCGACGGATGTGCCTGACGAAACGTTAGCACCCAATCCGATTGGAGGACCTTTAGGGAACTCCTCGATAAGGTCGGGTACACCTGGTGAATGGTTCCGGGACACCGAAAAATTTTCAACGGAAACCGGAAGGCAGGTTCGTTACCTGAAAAAGACGCTCTATCGGCAGGGTGGCCTCGGACAGGTCTTCGTCGCCCTCGACCAGGAGTTATCTCGTGAAATTGCACTGAAAGAGATCCGTGAACAGTTCGCTCACGATCCTGAAAGTCAGGTGCGGTTCGTGCGGGAAGCTGAAATCACCGGACGCTTGGAGCACCCTGGTATCGTCCCGGTGTATGGTTTCGGCACTCACGAAGATGGCCGACCCTATTACGCGATGCGATTTAT
>CAYXFO010000116.1:0-1606 GCA_964464255.1 uncultured Pirellula sp. | reverse complement strand
TATTCGGGGTGACAGTCTCGAAGATGCCATCGATCGTTTCCATAAAGAATTGACCGATGGAGGCAAGACGAGACGCAATCGACCCCTGAAGAGCTTGGCCTTTCGCGATATGATCAAGCGATTGATCGATGCCTGCCAGGCGATTCACTACGCGCACTCCCGCGGGATACTGCATCGAGATATCAAGCCCGCCAATATCATGCTCGGGCAGTATGGCGAAACGCTTGTGGTGGATTGGGGATTGGCAAAGGTCATCGGCGACTCGGAAACCCAAGCCGCAGATACGGGTGTATCGGTCTTAAAGCTTCAAGCCGGGGGAAGCAGCAGTCCAACCGTCATGGGGAGTGCGTTCGGGACAGTAGGGTATATGAGCCCAGAGCAGTTCAAGGGGGAACTTGACAAACTTTCTCCGACGTCGGATGTATTCAGCCTCGGTGCGACACTCTTCCATGTGCTGACAGGTCAACGCCCCCTCAAAGATCTCACAGCAATTGCAGATATTCACAAAGCGGTTTGCAGGGGAGAGATCGAATCTCCTCGCACAATCAAGCCTTTCGTGGATGCATCCATGGAGGCGATTTGTCGTAAAGCGATGCAAGTCGAGCCGAGTTCTCGATACAGTTCCGCCTATCACATGGCGATGGACCTAGAGCGTTATCTGGCCGATTCGCCGGTAGAGGCTTTCCCCGAGCCCTTTGGAGTCGTCCTGAATCGTTGGGTCCGCAGAAACACCGCAATGGTGATATTCAGCTTGATTGCACTTCTTGCAGGACTTACCGCAGCGGCGACGATCGCTCTGATCAACACTAGCCGCAACCTGGAATTGAAAAAGTCCAATCAGCTAATCCGCGATACGAATGCTCGTTACATCGATGAGGCAAAGTTCGCGAAGGAACAAGAGGAAAGGGCCGAAGCACGGGAACTGCAAGCAAACAAGCTAGCTCAGGAGAAAGAACAACTTGCCTTAGCGAAAGCAAATGCGGCGGAAGAAGCAGAAGAAGTATCGAATTTCCTCTTGGATCTTTTCCAAGCTTCGGATCCGGTACGCATGGGGAACAAAGTATTTCGTGGCAAGCCGATGTCGGCACAGCTTTCCGCCCGCGATTTGCTTGATCGTGGCGCGAAACAACTCCAGGACGGAGGGTCTTTGAAAGGGCATGATCGCTCGAGAGCAAAGCTGATGGGGGCAATCGGAGACGTCTATCGACAACTGAGCTTGTTCGACGAGGCAGAAGACCTGCTCAAGCAGTCGGTGGCGCTGTACGAGAAAATGGACTCGCCCGAGCCGGCAGCCGTGGCCGAAGGCTATCACAAGCTCGCTCAACTGCAACATGAGCAAGGGGACTACCCGAGAGGGGTTGAAAACTACAACAAGGCTCTCGAAATCCTTGAAACAATGTCAGGGGATGAAGCCAGAGCTCAAACCGCAAAAACCTACCACAATATGGGCTGGTTGCTTGCAAACATGGGGGATAGCGACAACGCTCAGGAGTTTCTGAAAAAAGCAGTGAAAGTGCGGAAGGATCTACCCGACGATGGCCCGAATCATCGGGAAACTCTTTTCAGCCAAGTCGGTGTCGCTTTCTGCCTGATCGAACAAGAGAGA
>CAYXFO010000115.1:1568-11394 GCA_964464255.1 uncultured Pirellula sp. | reverse complement strand
TCGAAGCTTGCTCGACCCAAGAACTGCGGACTCCCGTTGACGGGACGGGAGTCCCCAAAAAATATCGTATCTCCTCCCCAAAATCCCGAGCAACCGAATAACGGTCGCTTACTCGACGCGATAAAGCCTTCAGACAGATACGCTCCAACTCCACCGGAATCGTGTCATCGTACAGGCGAGGCGTGCGGACATCTTCGGTCGCGATCAACTTCAGTAAGTCCTTGGAATCCACCGGGCGAAACGGACGACGGCCCGCCAGCAATTCGTACAAAACAACTCCAAGGCTATAAATGTCGCTGCGGTTGTCGATCACATGACCCAAACCGCGAGCCTGTTCCGGACTCATGTACGCTGGTGTACCTGCGATCTCGCCACGCTTCCTATGCTCCCTCTCGCGAAGCGCAATACCAAAATCCGCCAAGTAGGGACGATCCATACGATCCACAAGTATGTTCGCTGGTTTCACATCTCGATGCACCAGGCCGCGGGAGTGCGCGTAGTTGAGCGCCTCTGAAATCTGCTCGACTATCCGAAGGGACAAAATCCGATCCAAACGACCCTGCTTCATGCGAGTCGCCAAATCGCTACCATCTATCAACTTCGAAACCACATAAAAATCACCCTGATCGGTCTGTCCTACGTCATGCACCGGAACAATGTTCGGGTGATCCAACGAGGCTACGATCTGCGCTTCCTTCAAAAACGACTCCCGCAAGCCTGACCCCAATGCCGATCCACTGGTTACCTTGATCGCAACATCCCGACGCAACTGCTCGTCCACAGCGCGATAAACCCGACCAAATCCTCCCTTACCAAGCAAAGATATGATCCGGTAACGCCCAAATTTATTCCGTGGTGGGGAAGGTGCTCCTGAGGCCGGTTCCAAAGTTGCGTCTTCTATGTCAACAGAATCCTCTGGGCTAGGATCGATGGTTGCTGCCAAATGGTTCGTGATTTCTGATTCCGCTCTTTCCCATGGCAAGTTCTTCCAAAGAGGGTGCAAGGACAGATTTGGAAAGGCATCCGCATACGTCTTGATCAGAACGTTCAAAGAACGTTCCTTGGCCTCGCGAGATGCGACGACGATGGACGAACCCTCCTGATCTAGAGTGGGTAACTCCACCTCCCCTAAATCCCATTTTCGATTCAGCTCACAACCTACCAAGCCGATCTTTTCATCGTCGCTCAAACGACCCTGCAATGCTGGATGATCCCAGTAGCGTTGAACCGTGATCCCCGGCAGACCGGAATCGACTCGCCTCGCGATGTCAAACTCCAACAAGTCAATCAAGAGGTCATCGCTCACAAGCTTTGCAACAACGTCTTGCCACGCGGGCGCGTTGGCACCGGAATCGCCTGCCATCGCCCAGGCTTGCCGAAACGCTTCCATGGGCGCACGTTCCTGAGTTGTCACGCTTACAACCTCAAAGCTTCGATCTCGGGCTTGAAAAATAGTTACTCACAACGCTTTGGATTCGCATGAATATACATGAAATCCTGGCTTTCGTAACTAATCCCTGACCGATTGCTTCCAAGTGAAGCAGAATTTAAACCAACGGCTTGCCCTTACCGCCAACCTGCTAAGTGCAAACTAAGAGAGTTTCATACGGCATTTGGAAAGCTCGCAATCTCGCGTTCCCCAATGTCGCCTGAACTGAGTTCTTTTTCCCGGGCACGCTGCGTCTTACGGACTGAAATCGCGGCTATCAAAGTCACCGCGAGAATCAAACTGACCGTGTTCCAGGCGTCTGTGTAGGCGACACCGCTTTCGGTTTTTGACACGGCCCAACTCATCCACGTGGGAATCTCGATCGATCTCGATGACGAAGTAGCAAGAGTCATCGAAATCGAGTTGTGAATCACATGAAACAGACATGTGCATGCGATTCCTGCGGTGCGATAAGCCAGCCAGCCAAGCAGCAGTCCGGTTGCAGTCGCGCACACGGTCTGTTGCAAGACACCATGCGATAGCCCGAATAGAACGGCCGAACCGATTACCGCTCGCAAAACCCCTTTGTTTTCCAGGAGACCTGCGAATACAAAGCCTCGGAATACCACTTCCTCGCATAACGCGGGAAGCACCGCCAGTACCAGCAGAACACTCCACAGCGGAACACTACCGAGAATGGCGTCAATCTGATGCAAAGACTGAGTCGTTTCCGGACCGAGCGGATATTCATGACTGATGAAGGCGGCAAACTGCACATAGGTTGGATGCAAGTAAACTGCGAGTAACCCACACGCGAGCAATTCCGAGAATCGAGGCACAGTCAGACGCAAACTTCTCGGTACCGATCGAGTCAACATCACCGCCATGATGAGCGCTGGGCCCAGCATCAAGCCGATCTGAATCACGATGGTCGACGTAGCGAACATCCCCCAATTCAACTCCTGACTCGCCATCGCCAATCGACCAAAAAACAGAGCGACCAGGATCGATAGTCCACACAAGACCGACTCGGTTGCCGTTGGATATTCCGTTCGATGCATCCAAAATCGAACGACCCAGCCTTTCATCGATCCCTTGTCGACATCTGAGAACAGTACCGACTCATTCTCAAACTGCCGCACCGCCCAGCGTGTGGCGAGTAAGCAGCACAGAATGGTAACGCATGCCACCGAAGGCAAATACATCAGCGCGGTGCCATACTCTCCGTCCATGAAAGCGCGAGACAGCAACACTGCACCAGTCACCGGAACGATGCTCGTTCCTGAGGAAAGAGTGATGCCAGGCATCACCGGTAACATCACCAGTGGAAATCCGACGAGAATCAATGGCATCAGGTAGTACTGACCTTCCTTGGAACTCCTGGCGAGGCTTGCAACCGCCAATGCCAGAGCACTAAACATCGCCGACATCGGTATGACCAGCACCATAAGCCACAGGATCAGGTCGAACGAGATGGGCCCAAAACCGCTGAGCGGATTATCAGACATGCCGTCCATGGCCTTACGGAAAACGAAACCTGTCGTGACGACCATACTGATCAAATTCAGTACAGCGGTCATCACGCTAAAGCAAGTGATGGTCAGCAACTTGCCCCATACGATTTCCTTGCGAGTCGCAGGACTACTGAGGAGTGTTTCGAGCGTACCGCGTTCTTTTTCACCCGCGCACAGATCAATCGCTGGGTAAAAAGCACCAGTCAGTGCCCACACCAGAAGAATAAGGGGAAGGATACGAGACCAGACGACCGCTTGCTTGACTTCCACAGGCGCTATGTCGGAATGCTCAACCGGTGGTGGATTCCACAAGTCTTGAGCAATCTGTTTTTTCTCTAAATGCTGCTGTACATAGTGGTGATGCCACTTGTGGATCAACGATTGCAACTGCATGACCGCTGTTCGGGAACGCTCCAAACGTTGATTGCTCAAAACCAAGAGAGGGGCATTTCCGGCCTTGGCGTTTTCGCTGTCCTCGGAAACCGGCTCGCGATCACCCTCCATGTGCTGTCCCCTCAGCACCAAAATCGCATCGGCTTGGGATCGAAGAAGGAGATCCTCGATCAACCGATTTCTCTCCTCGCCCTGGATCGATTCGGATTCGCTCTCATGCGTTCCGAGTTTTCGATCGATCTCGATCGCTAATGGGGAGTCGGACGCGTGATGCGTCCACAAGATCGACGGTTGTTGATTAGCAGTATCCGGCGAACGAATCGATTCTCTGGCACCTGAGTCCTGGAACCATTCGGAATCGCCGACAACGGAAATGAATATTCGCTGAGGAGTCTTCACCTGCGCCAACTGGAGCATCATCAAGCCGGTCAGCGGGTAAAGCAGCAGCGGCAATACGCAAATCGTGAACATTGTCCGACGATCGCGCAATTGATCCCGCAACTCACGAAAGAAAATCAGTTGGACTCGGGACCAGTTCACATTCCCCCCGCAGTGTTCATCGGAGCAACGCCTGGCATGCCGAGATCCTCAAACCAGATACCGCGAGTCGCAGCCTTGGACCTGCTCTGTTCACTGGCCATGATCAACTGGTAGAACAATTCCTCGAAATCCGAGGTCTTGTGGCGATCCGATAATTCCGGAAGGCTTCCCGAATCGAGCACCTGCCCGCGATTCATGATCGCAACACGGTCGCACAATCGTTCGACTTCACGCATGATGTGCGTTGAGAAGAGAATACATTTCCCCTGATCGCGAAGATCGATGATGATTTGATGAAGGGCTCGCGTCGCGAGGACATCCAAGCCGAGTGTTGGCTCATCGAAGATCAAGACAGGAGGATCATGGATCAGCGCCCGAGCGATGGAGACTTTCTGCTTCATCCCGGTCGACATTCTCGCGCCGGGGCAATCCCGGAAGTCGGTCATCTTGAGTTGCACAAAGAGCGATTCCATCCGCTCGCGAAGTCGCGAAATCGGTACACAGTACAACCGCCCGAAAAACTCCACCATCTCCCATGCGGTCATGCGTTCATAGATGGCTGTGTTGTTTGAAACGAAACCGATCGAACATCGGACCATCTCCGCTTGCGACACGACGTCGAAGTTCGAGATAAATGCCTGACCCGAAGTCGGCTGCAATACCGTTGCGAGGATCCGCAACGCAGTCGTCTTCCCCGCACCATTGGGCCCCAACAGCCCGAACACTTCACCAGCTTTCGCAGAGAACGAAAGTGACTCCACCGCGACGAATGGATCCCGCTGGTAATCCGCATAGGATTTCCGCAGATTCTTAACTTGAACGAGTTCCATGGCAGACCGGAAAACAAAGGGGGGCAAAAAATCGAAAATGCAACACTTAACCATTACCTCACGCACCGATGCGGTACCGATGTCGGCAGTTCCTTCGAGCTATTAATTGACAGGTCGGACTGTGATTTCTCGTCTCGCGCCAAACAATCCGTACAACCGGATCGTCTATGGCTAATCGATGCAAAATCGCTAGTCCGAAAAACCGACGTAGAATTTGCGTTTTACCAATCAGGTTCTATTCTTTCTCGGGAAGCCTACTTTCCCACTCGACATCGCTCCATCTCTCAACTCTCGTTTGTTCCTGACAGGCGCAACATGTCTACCCTCAATCTGAAGCCGTCGCTCGCGGATGTTCTTGCCAACACTCAGATTCCAGCATTGCCTACGAGTGCTATGAAGTTGCTCGAACTGTCTCAGGATCCGAACAAGGGGCCTGCCGATTACGCGCAGCCGATCGAAGCGGATGTTGGGTTGATGGGGCAAGTTCTTCGATTTGTGAACTCTGCATATTTCGGTTTCTCTCGCGAGATATCATCCGTACAACAAGCGTTGACGCTGGTCGGTATTCGAACCATCAAGAACTTCGCACTGTGGAGCGCGGTCTTCTCGATTGTTCCTAACCCCAAGCTTGGGCCGTTCGATCTTCGCCGTCTATGGCAAGACTCTCTGCGACGCGCCTTGTTCGCACGAACCATTGGTCGCGAACTGCGACTCGCCAATTCCGAAGAATTATTCGCAGCCGCGTTGCTCCAAGATATGGCGATCCCTTTCCTGCTCAAGGCTCTGCCAAGCCACTACGAACTGATGCTGGAACGCCGCAGCAAAGAGAAGCTACGACTCTCTTCGCTCGAACGGGAAGTCTTCGGCTGGGATCACGCCCAGGCGGCCGCACACCTCTGTCGCCAATGGCACCTGCCCGAGGACTTCGCAACGCTGATCGAACGCCATCCTTCGCTCAATGAGTTGATGTCGGGCAGCAAGCCACAATTTGCAGCCGCCTGCGTCGCTCTCGCGGCGTTGCTTCCCGCTTGCAAAGATACCAAGTGGGAGGAAGAAGGCGAGTTCCATGCGTGGTTCGAACGCATCAATCAAAACCATCAGGTTTCTCTACCTGACTTGATGGCCAAGGTCGACGAAGCGATGGAAGGCTTCGCCCCAATCATGAACCTGCCGGTTCCGGATAAGTCCTTGACGGCGTTTTTGACGGCTCCCGTAGCCTGATTTGACTCCCGAGCTATCCAAGTCCACTCCGATAAAGTTCCGAATTTCGGTACACTGAGAAATGTGACTTCACGTTATCTCAAGCTGGAATTTGGAATTCTCGATGACCCTCTACTGGATGGCAGGCAGCCCCTCGCACTCGCTCGGGCTCCATGATTACCATGAAGCGCTCGCGGATCTTTTTGGTCGCTTCGGTGGGCCGCAGCGAGTTCTCGCCGTCCCCCCCGACCACACGCGCATGGACTCCGATGCTGGCGCGATCACGCGGGTCGCCCATGAATTGTTAGGAGATCGATTGACCGATGTCCTGCCTGCCTTGGGCACGCACGAGGCGATGAACGAGTCGGAACTCTCTAAGATGTTCGGCGATCTGCCCCGCTCCTTGATCCGCGTTCATAAATACAAAACCGATGTCGAAACCCTCGGCCATGTCGACTCCGAGTTTGTGCAACAGGCGACCGATGGGATCTATAGCAAACCTTGGCCCGCCCAGGTCAACCGACTGATTTCTCGCGGAGGATACGATCTGATCCTCTCGATCGGCCAAGTTGTTCCTCATGAAGTGATCGGCATGGCCAACTACACAAAGAATATCTTCATCGGAGCCGGTGGGGCCGCCGGAATCGACGACAGTCACTACCTGAGCGCTTTGTATGGATGCGAGCGAATCATGGGACGATGCGATAATCCGCTCCGAAGAATCCTCAACCGAGGGGCCGAACTCTTCCTGCAAGAGATTCCGATCGTCTATGTGCTGACAGTCGTCGAATCCGTTCCCGGATCAGGCCCACTGGTCCGTGGACTATTCATCGGCGATGATCATTCGGTCTTCTTCAAAGCGGGTGAATTGGCGGCCCAGGTCAACTGTTTCCGTTTGGATACTGCGCCCAACAAGATCGTCGTCTGGATGGACCCAGACAAATACAAGAAGACTTGGGTCGGAAACAAAGCGATCTATCGCAGTCGCATGGCAGTCGCCGATGGCGGTACGATCATCGTGGTCGCACCGGGAGTAACGAAGTTCGGCGAACATGCCGACGTCGATGCATTGATTCGGAAATACGGTTACCGTACGACCCCTGAAATCATGGATGCCGCAGAGAAGAATGAAGATCTAGGTAGTCACCTATCTGTCGCCGCTCACATGGTGCATGGCTCCACCGAAAATCGATTCCATGTTGAATACTGCCCCGGAGGATTGACCGAACAGGAAATTACCTCGGTCGGCTACAAGTACGGAGACTGGCGATCAGCGATGGAAGAATATGGAATCGATTCCCTGCAAGACGGATGGCACACATCCCAATCGGGGGAGCGATTCTACTTCATTCGCAATCCCGGACTCGGACTTTGGATGCACCGCGGACATCCTCACGCGTTCTAGTTGGATCTCCCCAACCTACACCACTTCATCCGACCGTTTCGATCTTGTAAACGGATACACGAGTTGTTTTAGGAAAGAACGCGGGACCGCCTCGTTGTGCACCCCATAGCTTTTCGGCCAGCGTCTGCCTGGCATAAAGAAGGTTCCGAAGATCATGTCGAGGACCGGAAAGTGGACAGCAAAATTCTTGTCGATCGCCTCTTCCTCTGCACCGTGATGCCAATGATGGAATTGCGGGGTTGCAAACACGTAACGCCACCAACCTAAATGGAATCCGAGATTGGCATGGATGAATACGGAATGCAATGACACAAAGACGATGTAGGCAACCATCGGAAATTCGTCAAAACCGAGGATCCGCTAGCAGCATGATCTCGAGGAACTGCAGCACCATCGGTTGCCACCGGACCGCCTCCTGAACTGACGGAAACTGCGCCCACGAGAACAACACGAATGCAGGCTTCAGGGTCAGGTAAGTTGTCAATTGGACCAGCATCGTGCTGATAAAAAAGTAGGTTGCATCGAGTTTCCATCCATCCCGAAATACACTCTGTCTGAGTCGCCCAAAAAGCTTCTCAAGCGGAATGAAGATCAAAGAATAAACGATCAGAATCAACAGGGCATAGTCGAGCCCCAGGTAAAAATCGTCTTTGAGCGACTCATCGATCTCAACTCGCGATCCACCCAATAAAGCTGCAACCGCGACAATCCCCATGCCAATCATGCCGAGCGCTTTATTGTGACGGAGCATAACACTCGTCAGTCCCAACAAGAACGCCGAAACCAGTACCAGGTGCAAAGCAAGACGAACCCATGGCACTGGGTAGTACGCACGGACGTCTGGTATCGTCAAATACGATGGGAAGTGAAAACAAAATACCGCGAGCAAGCCAATCACTGCGAGCGATACCGAGGCCGTTCCGCTGATCCAGCCTTTGCCGAATTCCTTACCCTCTTCCATGGTTCACTCCTCCAGCAGGGGAAACAAGTCAATGAGAGAGTATACTACGTCGCCGGATCATGCAGGGACTGAAAGGATTACGATGTGAGCGGAATTTTCCTCGAGAGAACGTAAACCATTACTCCCGAAGCAATGACCCCAACACTCAGTAGCAACGCCGTCTGATCAGCGACCACCAGCACGAAAATCCAGCCCAAGGCGGCGATCACGCTCGGGATCGGATACAGCCACATGCGAAAGGGAAGTGGAATATCCGGTCGCGTCGTGCGCACGATGTGCAGGGCAGCAATCTGCCCCAAAAACTGGACCACAATTCGCACACAAACCGCCGCGCTGATCACTGTCCCCAAGTCGAGAAAACAGAATACAGCCGTCAGAAGCCCAAGCGTTAGAAGCGAGACCCAAGGGTATTTGCCCGTAGGATGGATCCTCCCGAACACGCTGAAAAAATCCCCTTGGCGGGCCGCCGCATAGGGGATGCGCGAGTAACCTAAAGTGAGTGCGAACACACTTGCCAACGCCGTCCACAAAATCAGCCACGTGAAGGCAACCGCCCAAGAGCGACCATAAAGCGTTTCCATGAAATCGGCAGCGATGTTCGTGGACTTCATCGCCTCTGGCCATGGAACGACACCCATGATCGCCAGATTCATCGTCATGTAGATCAATGCCACGACAACCACAGAAGTCATTACGGCCAGAGGTATCGTCTTAGCAGGCTCCCGCACCTCGTCCCCCAAGTGGCACACGTTGTAGTACCCGAGGTAGTCGTAGATCGCGATCATCATCGCAGCCCCCAGTCCCGACGCAAAAGTCGCATCCAAACGGAATGCATTCTCTGGAAAGGTGATCTTGCTCCAATCCATGTGCCACCATCCGATCAAGATGACCAGGGCTACCGTCAGCAACGTTCCGCAGGTCATCAAGATCACTATCCAACCGATGTTTCGAATACGACGGCACAACAGGAGCGTGACAAGGATGATCGTGATCACCGCAATCCAGCGAGTGCCGCCCGCGAGTGATTCCATGCGTTCCTCGAGCGAAGGTATCGCATATTTGAGATACTCCAACGCTCCGATGTAACCCGACGCGATCTCCATCGCACCGCTGACCATGAACTGCCAGATAAATAGAAACGGCAGAATCCGTCCCCACGGATATATCCCGAAGATACGTTTCAGAAAATGATAGGTTCCGCCACTCCCGGGAATCGCCGCCCCAAGCTCGCTCCAGACCAACCCATCGCATACAACCAGAATCGCGGCTAACACCCACGCGATCATCGCCTGGGGGCCCGACATCGCGGCGATGAACAGCGGAATCGTGACGAACGGACCAATGCCAATCATGTTGGCAATGTTCAACCCGGTAGCTTGCCACGGTCCCAGCCCCCGATCAAGTTCAGACTCCAACGAAGACTCGCGTTCTGGGGCGTTGGATGGGTTCGATCGCCTCATAAAAATCCTGCCCCCAGCAAAAACACATCTACAACAAAAGCCGCATTTTCAGCATTAATTAACAATTGACTGCACCGAAGTTTGGCTTCGACCA
>CAYXFO010000115.1:0-1468 GCA_964464255.1 uncultured Pirellula sp. | reverse complement strand
GCCGCATTTTCAGCATTAATTAACAATTGACTGCACCGAAGTTTGGCTTCGACCATCGCGATGCGTTGACTCCTCTCAACTCCCAACCCATCCGAAACCCATGAGCCACGTTGGCGTTAGCCGCGGTTTTCGAGTTTTTCGGATTCACTTCTTTGGCGGGGTCGGCATCCGATAGTAATCCCAGAACGGATTCCCCTTCTCGAGCGTCAGCTGAAAACCGTTGCTGATCCGGGTCATGTAGTTGTATCGGCTTGCTTGCAAGCAGATGAAGAATGCTCGTTGGTCACCAAAACCGTTGCGAAGAGCCTCGATTTCTTCTCGCGTTACCTTCGACGGGGTGCGTGTCAGCTTGCGTGCAAAAGCCAACGCTTGCTGTTGAGGTTCGGTGAACGAGGACCAGTCGTTGCCGGCAAGCTTTTGGCTGAGATCAGCGATCTGCGATTCGTTCATTCCCATCACCTCCCAGTTCATTTCGCAGTGTCCCATGCAGTATGGACATTTCACCGCGTCGGTCACCATCCAGAAGATGCAATTGCCAAATGCGCGATCCCAGTTGCTGGAGATCTCCGCCCCGGCGGTGCGCAGATAAATCTCAAAGGGGACGGCTAATTCATCCGCGTAACCGAAAGCGATCTTATACCAGATGATGTCGCTCGGCTTTTCCATCAGCCCTTGCGGCAAGCGGTCGGCGAAGACGCTCCACTCGGGGATGGGCAATCGAGTGGTCCGATCCCGCTGCTGTTGCAATCGAGTCTGCAATTGTTCATAGGGGAGCCAAGTGAACTCCGCGTCGTCTTCGATAACATCCTTTTGGATCTCGGGCGTTGCTCCTGGGATATCCGGTTTCTTGTTGGCGGGAGGAGGGGTAGTGGTCTTGGTTAGTGTGTCGCTCGCGAATTTGACGACGACCGGAGGCAGGGGACCGCTCTCTTCAATCGGCGCACCCAAGCAGATCAAAAAGCGATCCTGAAAGTTCGCGTAGGCCATCGCCAGTACCATGGCCGCGGCTTGGCGATCGCTAAAGAGTTCGACCAACTTCGCGAACTGTTCGTCGGCAACCCCATCGGAGTTGACCGTCATATCGTGAGCAAACTGCAGTGCTAATCGTTCGGCAGGACTCCATGCTGCATACTCGCGTGTATCGAGCGAAGCGAGTTTTTCCGCCGTGACACCGGCACGTTTCGCGTCCGCCGCCGCAGTTGCTTTTGCGTACACAGAGCCATTTGCTTTGGCAGCGACATAACGCATCCCCGCACGCAAACCTGGTTCGACCGGGCTGCGCGTACGCTGGGCGAGGTCGAGTTCGAGAAACGCCGCTGCCGTTCGCGGAGCTTCACGAGCGAGCATCCTCGCCCAGGTTGGCAGCTCTGCCCCCTGCCCTTGTTCCGCCGCTGGCATCACCTTCCATGCGTCGGCGCTGGACATCGGAGCAGGCCATTGCATGGCGGTGGGCTCGTCACCTTTCGAG
>CAYXFO010000114.1:0-11462 GCA_964464255.1 uncultured Pirellula sp. | reverse complement strand
CAGGCTTTCGCCCATTGCCGAAGATTCTCGACTGCAGCCACCCGTAGGTGTCTGGCCAGTGTCTCAGTGCCAGTGAGGCTGGTCGTGCTCTCACACCAGCTACCCATCACAGCCTTGGTGGTCTATTACACCGCCAACTAGCTAATGGGGCATAGGCTCATCCCAGGGCGAATTGCTCCTTTGATCCGCAGATGTTATCGGGTATTACCGTCAGTTTCCCGACGCTATCCCCAACCCCAGGGCAGATTCCTATGTTGTCCTCTCCCTTTCGCCGCTTTCTTGTATTGCTACATTCTCGCGCGACTCGCATGCCTAATCCACGCCGCCAACGTTCATTCTGAGCCAGGATCAAACCCTTCACTTGTATATGCTTAGACCAACCAAGCACCAACTTGCGTTTGCACTCAATCAGCCATGACCAACAAAGTTACGGTTTTGAAACCGGTTGGTGTTTTGCGGTCAACAAAACACCTGTTTTTTTCTATCACAAAACTCTTCATGTGTTGCCGCCTCTCGCGAAGCGACAACTCGAAGGCTCGTCCACCGGATTGTCAAAGATCATTTCCATGCTCTCGGAGAGACTCGACACTGGATCGCGACAGAGCCCTTTCGGACACTGTTCCTCTCGTTGATTTGGGCCCAACATGGTAGCCGACAATGTCGACAACTGTCAACCCATCCCCCACTTTTTTCTTGCGGCCCGTCCTAATTGGAACGGACTGCGTTGGTGAGGGACGAGAAGAATAGTGATCGGCATTCAGATCCGCAAGTGCTTTGAAAAACTTTTGCAGATTTTCTTTTTTCCGTTCGGTTTATCCGGCACGATTTGGATTTCTTTGACCCCCAAGACTGGGCTATCCGACAACAAGATGACACGCAGATGTTTTCCAGTGTTGTCGCTGATTAAGTGTTTGGACACTTTGTTTTAGATCGATTCCATGTCGAATATTCCAGCCTCCAATTCGGAACCCATCTCAGCGTCCTCGCTCGAAACGGTCCTCGAGCGAATCAAACGGCTCTCGAGTCAGTCCTCGATCTCGGTTGCTGGATCGAACTCTGCCCCCAAAAGGCCCGCTGATCTCCCAAACTCCAGTCCCAAGCCTGATGCGGAAGCAAAAACTCCAAGCCCCCCATCGCGATCCGAAATGGAAAATTGCGATTGTTTTCAGGCTACGGGAGATTTGAACGAACCGATTATTCCGATCGAACCCAAGACGCTCGAAGAGACAGGAGTCTCGCATTCGCTCCTGGAGGAAATGATTACTCGGCTGCTGCTCGGCCGCGGGGATATGTCCGGACGAGCGATCGCAGACCACCTCAAACTCCCCTTCGGACTCGTCGAACCGATCCTGTGGCAACTCAAAGCCCAGCAACTGACGGTCTACTCCGGCACCAACGCTTTCAATGACTACATCCACTGTCTAACCGATGCAGGCCGCGATCGCGGGCGCCGCAATATTCTCAAGACAACCTACTATGGCGCCGCCCCTGTCTCCCTCAAGCACTACGTCGCATCGATCCGCCTTCAGTCGATCGATTCCCAGCATCCGACACGCGAAGACCTCAAACGCGCGTTTGCCGATCTGCTGATTCCCGATGGCCTCCTGGCTCGATTGGGACCAGCGATCAATAGCGGGCGAGGCATGTTCCTATACGGAAACCCAGGGAACGGAAAGACCAGCATCGCCGAACGTGTCACGCGGTCTTTCGGGGACTACATCTGGATCCCCCGCGCCGTTCTAGTCGATGGCGAAATCATGCGCCTGTTTGATCCCCTCAATCACCAACACTGCCCAACACGAGAAGGGGAAGGCTTGTTGGTGGAGAGCACAGTCGACCGACGATGGATCCGTATCAAACGACCCACCATCATCGCCGGAGGGGAACTGACTATGTCGATGCTCGAAATCGCTCGCAATCCCGAGACCAACATCTGCGAAGCTCCTCTGCAGATGAAAAGCAATTGCGGCGTCCTGCTGATCGACGACTTCGGACGTCAACGCATGAGCGTCCAGGAACTCCTCAATCGCTGGATGATCCCCCTCGAACAACGTCACGACTACTTGTCGATGCACAGCGGCAAAAGATTCCAAGTACCCTTCGATCAATTGGTGGTCTTCAGCACCAATCTCCAACCCAAAGATCTGGTCGACGATGCTTTTCTGCGACGCATCCCCTACAAAATCGAAGTTGCCAATCCCAGCGAACAGGACTTCCGCAAGCTCTTTAAGATCATGGCCAAGATCATCAAGATCCCCTACCGGCCTGAAATACTCGACTACCTTATCGCCAAACACTACAAGGACGTTGGGCGCGAATTCCGAAACTGCCAGCCGCGCGATTTGCTGCTGCAGGTGCGTTCCTACTGCTTGTTCAACAGCATCCCTCAGCAAATGACACAGGAAACGATCGACTTCGCTGTCGATAACTACTTCTCGATCATGTAGCTGTTTCGATCAAACAGTCTTCGAGGGTCTCTAACCACGCCGCTTCTCGAGCATCACCATCATGATCAGCGATAACAGGGCCCGCAGCTCATCGTCCTGGTCGATCTCCGCAAGCTTCTCAATGATAAAGTACCGCTCAAAGATCGATGGTTTCTTGATCGCTCGAAGCGCCGGTGTGCCATCGGCCATCTTGACTAGGTATGAAGGATTGAGCAGGTAAATCGCGATAAAGCCCACGAGGGGGATCTCACCCAGCACCGCTTCGACAAACCGTTTCCACGGCTCCTCCTCGCGGATCGTCATGTCGATCTGCCCCTGCTCGTAGATGTCATAATGCGCCGCCCACAACGATCGCATCCCCTCGCGACGCACAGTCCCCCAATCGGTCCCGTCAGCCGCCGTGAATCGATAGTTGGCGGAAAAGTCCAACATACGATCGGCGTTGATCTCAAACAGCTTCTGCTTCATATCGGAGTCGGAGAAAACCTCCACCTTCTCCTTGAGGCGAAACATCTTTTGCTTCACATACAAAATCGACTTGCCCGAAGCATCATGTACGGCGATCTGTTGCGACAATGCAAAGAGCTTGAATCGCATCTCTAACGGATATTGCATAATGCAAACCTCGCTGACCTCGGGAATAGCGGACCTCGGGAATATCGGTCGATACGAATGATACCTAAATCGGAACCGAGTCCGATTCCAGGGAGACAACAGTATAGAGATTTTCCCAGGAATCGTTGGGAACCCGCTCAGGAAAAATCGCTCGCGTTTTTCTTCTCTTCCGCAGCGCTACCCCGGTAATACTTGGGCAAAAAACCGAAGATTTCCTCGTTCTCCCCTCTCTCCCAACGCCTCCAACCCAACTCCGCCACCGTTCCTGCCATCGGTGACGATTCCTCCCCCTGGCAGATCTGAACAAATGGGTGCGCCGAAGCTGAACGACCCTCGCCCAACCACTTGAGAACCCTTCCCACTCCCGGCCCCGCCAAGATGATCTTTCGATCTTGAATTCGAATACAGCGTTCCATCAAAGCCTCGATGTCCTCGATTGCCGTCGGTTCCTTGTTGACTACCCGTGACTCGAGCCAGTCATACTCGGCCCGAAAAACCTGACCGCGATAGGCATCGGACACGACCACCAACCGCGCGTTGCCACCCGTAGAACCATGGCTGCCATCCAACAATGCTCGCTTGCTTGTAACTTGATAGGCAACGCAGTCGAGGGCATCGACCGCAACGAGCGGAATACCGAGCGCCCACGCCATGGTCTTGGCACTCGCCGCTCCCACTCGCAACCCGGTAAACGATCCGGGCCCTTGAACCACTGCGATCGCATCCAGCATGCGCGGCGTCAACTGCCGATGATCCAACAGCCTTGCGATCGCAGGAGCCAGCGTACGAGCAGATCCCCATTCGGGGTCCAAGACCTCTTGCTCGATCGCCAACGAACCATCGCTGCGGATTGTAGCCAAGGCTACACTTCCACTTTTGCCACTGGTCTCCAACGCCAATAGGGTTGGTCCCACGTTCATCAGCCGGCCATCGTTCGCCAAGTCGCGATCGCAACCTTAATGGCGTCGGCGATCTTTTCTGGAGACTTGCCACCCGCCTGAGCCAAATCGGGTTTGCCGCCACCTGACCCCCCGACTTCTTGTGCGACGGGAGCGATCCAGCGGCCCGCGCTCAACCCTTTCTCAACCAAGGAGGGACTCAAAGCCGCGATCAACGTCACCTTGCCATCGGACGGAGTGGCCAACAGGATCGCGACCGGATCCTTTGCCTTTTTGCGCAATTGATCGATCCACTGCCGCATCATGGCGGGATTGGCTTGGGGTACCTCGCGAGCAATCAATCGCGAACCGTTGACGACCTCGGCTTCATCCAACCAAGCATCGACATCGACTGCACCGCCCGTTGCGAGTTGTGCGATTTGATTTCGCAGCTGTTTTTCTTCGCCGAGCAATGCTTCGACACGGTCAGCAACTTCGTCGAGCGAAACATTGAGCGCACGCGCCGCCTGCTTGAATGCCCCTCTCACGACTCCATAGGCTGATCCAGCCCCTTGAGCACCCGTCGACGATGCAACGCGTTCGGGTACCGTCTCGCCACCTGCGGAACCGGTGGCGAGCTTCTTGAGCTTGCGAATGATCGAAACCAATTCCACGGTCTGCTCACCGATTTGATCGACTGGGCAACCCAACCGGTCTGCGACCCGCAATGCCACCGATTGAATCTTGGCTCGCTGCTCTTGGGCACGCGTTCCCGTGACCGCAGTGATGCGCCGAACTCCCGAGGAAACGCTCTCTTCGGAAAGCAACTCGAATTGATCGACCTGCGAAGTGTTGGTGAGATGCGTTCCACCGCATAATTCCTTGGAAAATCCCCCCATGCTGACCATCCGAACCGGGTCGGGATACTTCTCGCCAAAAAGCATCATCGCACCTGCCTCGCGCGCGGTAGCCAAGGGCACGGTCTTCCAATCGATCGGCGCCGATTCGGCGATCCTCGTATTGGCGAGATCCTCCACTTGCTTGAGTTGCTCGTCCGTCATCGAGTCTTGATGGCTGAAATCGAACCGAAGCCAGTCCGCATCCACCTTGCTCCCCTGTTGCTGCGCATGTTTGCCTAAATGGGTTTGGAGTGCATGATGCAAAATATGAGTTGCCGAATGGGCGCGGCGAATCGCGTTGCGACGCGTCTCGTCCACGTTGGCCTGAATGGTTTCCCCCTCCTTGATCGTGCCCGAAACCATCTTGCCATAGTGAACGATCAATTCACCGCTGCGCTGAGTATCGGTCACTTCAAACACACCGTGAGGTCCCTGCAGTTTGCCGGTGTCACCCACTTGTCCACCACTCTCGCCATAGAACGGACTCCGATCGAGCACGATCCGGAATAAATCACCGGGAGTTCCGGCAGCGATGGAACTGACCAGTCGATCCTCTTTCGGCTTGCCAACGATGATCCCTTTGACCTGCGCGCTGGCGGAAGTGGACTCGTATCCCAAAAAATCAGAATGATGAAACGCTTCCTTGAGCGTTTCAATGGGACCGGTCTCGAAGAGCTCGATGACATTGCCGCCACTGACATCGCCGTGCTCCTTCATCGCCTGTCGATAACCATCCCAATCGAACGTAAAGTTCTTTTCAGCGGCAATTTGCTGGAACAATTCCGGAGGAACGCCGTGTGTTTGGTATAGATTCGCTGCTTCGGCACCGTCTACCATCCAGCGATTGCCGCCGGTCATGTCGGCGAACACTCGCTCGATTCGATCCAGACCGGAATCGATCGTCGCAAAGAAATCGGATTCCTCTCGCTTCATGACTTGGGCGACCCGATCGACAGTCTCAGACAATTCCGGATACGAAGCCTGCATCATCTGAGCCACGACCGGTACCAGTTGATGCAAGAACGGGTCGCGCATCCCGATCTGGTGGCCGTCGAGCACCGCGCGTCGAAGCAGTCTCTTGATCACATACCGAGCCTTCTTCGGACCCGGATATACATTTTCGTGAATCGCAAACGTGCACGCGCGGACATGGTCGGTGATGCGGCGCAAGCGGCGACCGTTGTCGCTTTCGTATTCGTACGGAATCCCACAAACTTCCGAGGCCGCTTGAACGATCGGGAACAGGATATCGATATGAAAGTTCGTCGGAACATTTTGCAAGACGCTCGCGGTTCGCTCCAAGCCCATGCCGGTATCGATGTTCTTGCTGGGCAAAGGCCGCAGATTGTCCGGTGGATCGCCGACTCGATTGAACTGAGTGAAGACCAAGTTCCAGATCTCGACTGATTTACCGGAATCGAGCGTGTAGTAGATCTCGCTGCACGGACCACACACGCCGTCAGGCCCTTGGCTCGGAGCGCTCGCGGGCCAAAAGTTATCGGCTTCGTCCATGCGCGTGATGCGACTCGTCGGCAAGCCGATCTTCTCGTTCCAAATCTTGGCCGCTTCGTCGTCGTCTTTGTAAACGGTGATCGTCAATCGTTCAGGGTCGATCCCGAGCCATTGCTTGGCGGTAAGGAACTCCCATGCCCAGTGAATCGCCTCCGACTTGAAATAATCGCCGAAACTAAAATTCCCCAGCATCTCAAAAAACGTGTGGTGGTACGCCGTTCGACCCACGTTGTCGATATCTCCCGTTCGAAGGCACTTCTGACAAGTCGTTGCCCGGGTAAAGTCGAGTTTCACTTTGCCCAAAAAGTGGTCCTTGAACTGGTTCATCCCCGCCGGAGTGAACAGCACCGAGGGATCCCACGTTGGAACCAGAACATCGCTCGCCTGGCGATGATGCCCTTTGGATTGAAAGAACGTCAGGTACTTCTCTCGTAGCTCGTCCGTTTTCATGTGTCGATCGCGCGATGGGTTGAGTAGGGAATGGGGGAGTCCGGAGTTCGAAAACCTAAAATTTACCCTGGAACAGGCGATGGGCGAAGCCCGCACTGCGGGAGTGCGGGTTACGATAACGCTAGATTCGGTGCCACGAAACAATCGGCACGGAATCCTTTCTGCTTTTGCATTCATTTGTCTACTGCAGGTGCCGATGAGCAAACCGAGCCTTTTGGAACAACTGGGCCGCAAGAAGACCTTGGCTCAGATCCAGCGAGAACTCGATGAGCGCGAGTCGGGGAGCTTGGTCAAGAGCCTGACGCTTCTGGACCTGACATGCTTCGGAATCGCGGCTGTGATCGGTGCGGGAATCTTCTCCACGATCGGCACAGCTTCGTTCGATGGCGGACCGGCGATCTCGATCCTGTTTGTAATCACCGCCCTGGCATGCCTCTTCTCGGCTCTTTGCTATGCCGAGTTCGCGTCGAAGATCCCGGTCTCGGGGAGCGCCTATACCTACTCGTTCGCAGCCTTCGGTGAATTCGTGGCGTGGATCATCGGCTGGAATCTGTTGATGGAATACGCGATCGGGAACAGCGTGCTGGCCTTTGCCTGGTCGGAGTACTTCATGAATCTCGTCGAAGGGATCGGTCTCCAGCTACCCAGTTGGTTGTGCAACGACCATTACAGCTGTGCCGAAGCGGTATCGAAACTAAAGGCATTGACCGCGACAGGCGAACCAGCCAACGAGTCGGTCCTTCGCCTCGTGGAGGTTTGGAACAATGCTCCGCTCTTAATGGGAGTTCGTTGCATCGTCGATGTTCCCGCCTTGGCGATCAATCTGATCATTACCACGTTGGTCTACATCGGCATCCATGAGTCCAAGGTCGTTAGCAATGCGATGGTCTTTCTCAAGCTCGGGGTGATCCTGCTGGTGATCGCCGTCGGCATCTTCTATGTGCAACCCAAGAATTGGAACCCTTTCGCTCCCAATGGACTCGAAGGAGTCTTTAAGGGGATCGCTGCGGTATTCTTTGCTTACATCGGATTCGATGCGATTTCCACGACAGCCGAGGAGTGTCGCAATCCGCAGCGGGATATCCCGCGGGCGACGATCATGACGTTGATCTTGTGTACGGTTCTCTACATTATCCTGGCATTTATTCTGACCGGGATGGTTTCTTATCGAGAGCTCAACGTTCAGGACCCGCTCGCCTTTGTATTCGGCAAGGTGGGGCTGAACGCGATGGTGGGGATCGTATCGGTCTCGGCCGTGATCGCGACGGCGAGTGTCTTTTTGGTGTTTCAGCTTGGGCAGCCGCGGATTTTCATGAGCATGGCTCGGGATGGAATGCTCCCCAAATCGTTCGCTCGCATCCATCCGCGATTCAAGACCCCCTCGTTTTCGACCATCATCACCGGGCTGATGGTCGCTCTACCAACGGTGCTGTTGAGTTCACAGGTCGTCACGGATCTTGCAGCGATCGGAACTTTGTTTGCATTCATGCTCGTTTCGGCAGGGATCTTAGTCGTGGGGCGCGGCGAGGTGACGGATGCCAACCGAGGGTTGTCGGGTTTTCATGTCCCGTATTTCAACGGTCGGATTTGGGTGCCGCTGGCCTTTGTTGCCTACACCTTGCTGTTGTCGCGATTGCCTGCCAATCATTTTATGTTTGGCGAATGGTGGACCACCGAAGGGTTCCACTGGGATCGCATTCCGTATTTGTTCTTTTACATCGTGTTTGCGTTGCTGACGATTTTTTCCTTCATTCATCGCTGGTCGGCGATTCCTGTTTTTGGGATCGTTGTGAATCTGTATTTGATCGCAGGTTTGGGAGCCGGTAACTGGATTCGTTTTTCGGTGTGGTGTGCGGCAGGGATCGTGGTGTACGCGCTGTACAGTTATCACAACAGCACGTATCGTCGCGAGAGAGACGGGAGCGAGATGGGCTCGCGTGACGTGTAATTGCCGATCGCGACCTACCGTCTTTTAATAGCCGAAATGCGCAAGCACCCGGGTTGAAGTGTTCGAGTCGCGGCGACGCTTGCCACGGTTCCGACCCGAGAGCTTGCACACTTCCCTTGTTCATGGGCAACAGCCCATCAGACAAGGGTCTATTGTTCCATGACATCCGCTTCGCGGGCCTTGGCAAGTTCGCCGACGGAGTCTTCGAATTTCTTGGTCAACTCCTGCACATCTTCTTTTGCCTTATCCCGATCGTCTTCGCTGATCGTCTTCTCTTTTTCGGCCGTCTCGAGGGCTTTGTTGGCATCGCGACGGACGTTGCGGATGGAGATGCGGGCTTCCTCGGATAGCTCTTTGATGCGGGCGACCAGTTTCTTCCGAGTGTCGGTGCTCAAGGGCGGAATGTTGATGCGAATGATACGGCCATCGTTTTGAGGATTGAGCCCCAGTTCACTCGCGACGATCGCCTTCTCGATGTCTTTGATGATGCTGGTGTCAAAGGGGCGAATCACCAACTGCTGCGGTTCGGGAGCCCCGACGCTGGCGAGTTGCTTGAGCGGGGTTTGCGAGCCGTAGGCAGTGACTCGCACCGAATCGAGCAAGCCAGGCGCCGCTCGGCCTGTTCGAATACCTGCAAGGTTCGTTTTCAAGTGGCTCAGCGCCTTGTCCATGCGTTCTTCGGCATCGAGCATAATATCATCGACGTTCATATTTAAATCTCCGAGAGGATGTGATGACTGGGTGAACTCATGTTGTGTTTGCTAAGTTGCGTTGATAAGGATCTGTTCGCCCGACTCCGAGCGAGGACTGATTCGGGTACCGACCTTCAGGCCGCTGACCGCTTTGACAATGTTCCCGTCTTTCTTGAAGTTGAAGACCAAGATCGGCAACTTGTGGGTTCGGCATTGAGCGATCGCGGTTGAGTCCATGACCTTGAGATTCTTTTCGATCACCGTATCGTAGTCCAGTTCGCGATAGAGGATCGCGTGCGGATTCTTTTCCGGGTCATCGCTGTAAACACCATCGACGCGGGTGGCTTTGAGCACGATATCGGCGTCGAGTTCCAGTCCGCGGTTGGCTGCACAGGTATCGGTCGTAACGAAGGGAGCCCCGGTGCCAGCGGCCAGAATAACAATGCGTCCCTTCTCCAAGTGACGAATCGCGCGGCGACGGATGAATGGTTCTGCAACTCCGTCCATCTTGATCGCCGACATGACTCGCGTGTTGCAACCGATGGCTTCGAGGGAATCCTGCAGAGCGAGGGCGTTGATCACCGTCGCCAACATCCCCATGTAGTGCGCAGTAGCCTCTTGAATCATCTCGCCGCTGGAGCCTTTGAATTGAGCACCCCGCAAAATATTGCCACCGCCGACAACCACTGCCAACTGACAACCCAGAGCATGCGCATTTTTGATCTGACGGGCGATCGCGGATACTTCGTCCATGCTGATGCCTCGCTCACCCGCGTGAGACAAGCTCTCCCCGCTCAATTTCAAGATGACGCGACGATAGAACGGCCGAGTGTTTTCAGGGGAGGATTCGTCGGTCATAAGATTTCTTTGAAATGGACTCGCCGGGATAGTTCATGCATGCCAATCCGCCCATGATAGCCACAAAACCGAGACCGAACGAGGCCGGTGCGGCTATGGCGATTTCTCGCGATGTGTTACCTTATCGCAGTTCCCCGGGGAGACGCTTGCACCCGGCAGGACTCTCTTTTTTCTCAGGATTTCACCCATGTCACTGCAAATCTATATCAACGGTACTTACTACGACAAGGAAAACGCCAAGATCAGTGTCTATGATCACGGCCTTCTGTACGGCGACGGGATTTTCGAAGGGATGCGAAGCTACTCGGGCAAGGTGTTCCGCCTCGGCGAACACATGGATCGACTGTACGAATCGGCCCGCGCAATCTGCCTGCAAATACCGATCTCCAAGGAGCAGATGCAAGCCGATGTGATCGAAACGCTCCGACGAAATAATCTGAGCGATGCCTACATCCGCCTAGTCGTCACCCGGGGTGCCGGCTCGCTGGGGCTCGACCCAAACCGAACATCCAATCCGCAAGTCATCATCATCGCCGACCACATCGCTCTGTATCCGGCTGAGTACTACGAAACCGGGCTCAAGATCATCACCGCCTCGACCATCCGCAACCACCCCGCAGCCCTCAGTCCACGGGTCAAGTCGCTCAACTATCTCAACAATATCATGGCCAAAATCGAAGGCCAACAAGCCGGCTGTGTCGAAGCCTTGATGCTGAATCACAAAGGGGAAGTCGCTGAATGTACCGGCGACAATATCTTCATCATCAAGCGAGAACAACTCCTCACCCCACCCAAAGATGCAGGGATCCTCGAGGGGATCACACGCAACGCAGTTCTAGGCTTGGCCCGATCGCTCGGTATCTCAGCCCAGGAAGTCACCCTGACTCGGCATGATCTCTTGGTAGCCGACGAATGCTTCCTGACTGGAAGCGCCGCGGAAGTGATCCCCGTCATCTCCATCGATGGCCGCCCTATCGGTGACGGCAAAGTCGGTCCGATCACCAAGAAGTTAATGACCGAGTTCAAGGCACTCGTGCACCGATAACGCGTGCAGGCTGTGCGCGTTGCATGCAATCACAACCCGAAGCGTAAGCGAGGGATAGTCTTCCATCGCTCGGGACGTCTTCCCTCTTGTGTCCCTCGCTCACGCGTCGGGTTACGAT
>CAYXFO010000113.1:10404-11481 GCA_964464255.1 uncultured Pirellula sp. | reverse complement strand
GTACTGGATGCTGCGAATATGGTTGGAGTTGATCCGCAGCAGTTTAGCACTCGTGTACTTATCAAGGGTGCTACGGGTGTCACAGGGAATGGTGTCGCAGCAGTTCAGGGCATTCGGGACCGTGCCGGCAATCCGATGCGAGCAACCGAACTGAACGGCGAATCGTTGATCAATATCTTCATCGGCGAAGGCTTCGATTATGGCGACGCACCCGATCCGTTGTATCCGACCTTAAAGGATAGCAACGGTCCGAGGCACAAAGTCGTCCGTGGCTTCTCGTTGGGACCGACGGTAAGTGCGGATGCGGATGCAAGGTTGATTGATGCCGATGTCGATGATGGAGTTACCTTCAGCACCTTGGTTACAGGTTTCTCGGGAAGTCTGCAACTAACGGCGCAAGGCATTAGTCTGAGCCGACCAGGTTTTGCGTCAGCCTGGATCGATTACGACGCTGATGGTATTTTCGAAGCGACCGAGCGAATTAACATCACCGGTCGTATCGTCAATGGATTGAATTCGCCAATCACCTTCAAGGTACCCGGTACGGCTGTCGTTGACCGTCCAGTCGCTGCTCGAGTTCGATTCAGCAGTGACGCTACTGCTATCGCCTCACCCACCGGCGAAGCGATCGATGGTGAAGTGGAAGATTATTTGATCACGATCGGACGCAATCCCTACACCAATCCAAACAACGCCTTGGACGTATCGGGAGATGGATTCGTATCTCCGATCGACGTCTTGCAAGTAGTCAACTTCATCAATAGCAATGGATTAGTCACTCCACTTACCCTGCCGCCTGATCCTTTGAATCCTCTTCCGTTCTTGGATGTTAACAGCGATGGATTTGTTGGTCCGGATGACGCTCTTGCCATCATAAACTTCATCAACAACAGTCTGCCTGGTGGCGGTAGCGAGGGTGAAGGAGAGGGCAGTGCAGACAATCGCGATCTATGGTTCGCTACGACCGCGACTTCGCCAGCACCGGCAACGAACCAAACGAATAGCGACAGTCGTTCAGGATCGAGCGAAGCTCGGCCCCAGGTCAATCGCATTGCAAACGCCAGCCTCGATGATTTC
>CAYXFO010000113.1:9389-10394 GCA_964464255.1 uncultured Pirellula sp. | reverse complement strand
CCTAGTTCATCAAGAGATGGGACCAATTCCTGCTGACGATTCGATCGACGAAATCTCTTCTGCGACAGCTCAAAGACAAAGAGAGGGTCAGCAACCGGATTGGGCCGTAGCTCTTGAAGACGTCCTGAAGGATATGTTTTAAATCCATGTGATTTCAAATCCGAACCGCTCGCGTCCTCAGCGAGCGGCTTTCCGGTTCTTCGAAGATAGGATTTGAAGAGATGGAGATTCGTCTGAATCCACCGGATCTTTTTTAGTAGCTGGCGATCCGGATTCGTCCATTTCCTTGCGAGCTACCGACAAACAGGTTGTCACAAACTTTTCCCTGACCGGCGGAGTCACCCGTGGGAGTCGGGAAGCCACCCGAACCAGACCTTGAGGATTCGTCCAGGCGGTTTGGGAAATCTGTGAAAGGAATCCTGCACACTCGGAGAAATTGTGATCTGCTGTTTTGGAAACGAAGGGACCAAGGGCTTTGACTGCAAGGTCGGCTCCAGCATTTTCCAACTTCAGGAAGGTGTCCATCCAAGCCACCATGGCAGGGGTACCATCGGCTAGTTGAGAGGGCTTGTTGTGAACGCAAACCACGCATCGCCCTTGCAACTCACGAGCCCACAGGTTGCCGCTGTAAGACCCCTTCGATTGGTAGATGTGAAGATTCTCGCTGCCGTAAACCAAGTCCATGTTGCAGGTCGTTCCGACGCCGTCATTTCCGCGAAGCTGAAACTCGCCGATCCGTTCCAGCGAGACCTTGGTCATCCCCATCACATCCCATAGGCTTACCACCACCTCCGGATGACGAATCAGGAATAAATACATCTCCTCATCGCAGGGAACAGTCTGAGTAGGCATTCGGCGGAAATAGCTCGCATTTTCGATAACTCCCCGAAGTTGCTGGGTTGCTTCAGGGGTCAATTGATCGAAAGGAATGCTACGAATCGCTGTGATTCGAGCCTCGCGGGAGCTTTGTCCATCGGCTGCCGAGCCCGCGGTCTGAAAATGCTC
>CAYXFO010000113.1:0-9379 GCA_964464255.1 uncultured Pirellula sp. | reverse complement strand
CAGCAGAGCAGAACATTGCCAATGCAAGCCAGAGAGCGAATCTTGAAAGGCAAGTTCCGTGATTCACTTTGCAGCTCGTCAATGAGGCAAGGGGTGGTTTTGCGATTCATGGGATGCCCGACGGCAAGCATCACACCGCCTCCTTGAATGTCGGCATTCCAGCGATGAAAAAAAAGAATAAGCCGGTATTTTCGCTTCCGACTAAGACTCCGCACGACGCCTGTCTTTTCTATAATCATCGCAACCAAGAATTCCAAGGAAAGGGATCTTATACGCGTTATGACTAGCTATTTGCATCAAGGTATTTGCGTACGTTTGAGTCTTGCGACCGTTGTCGTTTTGCTCGTTAGTTTTGAAATCGGATGCGCACCGTCGTCAACTCCGAGCATTGTTCCAGCTGCCAAAGAGGAGACGCCCGCGAAAGCTGCTGCTGCGGCATCCTTGAGCGACAACACAGAAGTTGTCCCCGGGTCGCAGGAGGATGCGAAACGGTTGCTAGCAGGAGCGCTGGCGAAGTACCGAACACTGGATCGCTACTCGGATGCCGGAGAGGTTCGTATCGAGCAGAATGGCAATCCAACCGTGACCATTCCGTTTCGAGTCGCATTGGAGCGACCCAATCGCTTGGCGCTGGCTAGCCACAATGCTCGAGGGACTTGGACGGCGACAACGTGGGAGGGATATTGCGGTGAAAGCGTGAATCCGTTCCCCAATCAACGCTTGGTACGTCCGCTTCCCGATCGTATCGAATTCAGTTGGATATCGAGCGATTATCTGGGTGGTCTTCTCGTGGAACCAATCGGTATCCCCATTCAATTGGAATGGTTGCTCTCGAGTCAATCGATCGAAGCCCTCGACGATGCAGAGTGCAAGCTAGAGTTTCTGCAAAGGGATGCAACGGACGGTCGTTCTTGCGATCGGGTTCGGATGGAAGTGAATGATCAACGCTGGGTCTTTTGGATCGACCGTGAAGATCAGTTGGTGAGGAGAATGGAGTTGCCGTCGAGCCTATTTTACCCGGGGATACCTCCTGAAAGATCCTCAGAGATTCGATGCGAAATCGATTTTCGGGAAGCGGTTGCAAATACCCCTATCGACTGGAGTCGATGGCGAATCCCGGATCGGCCAGACGACGTTCGGGTTCGCCGCATGGTGATGCCTCCCCCGATCGCTTCGACGCAGATTCTCGGGTCGACGCTCGAACCCTTTGACTTGAAATCCGCAGATGGATCCTTGCTGTTGGACGCGGCCGAGCCCAAGCGTCCAGTTTCCGTCCTTTGCTGGGTGGATTCGAGTGCAAGAAGTGAAGCCTATGTTCGCGAGTTGATGGTTCTTCGGAAAGCTCTATCGGAACAGGAGTGGGGTGGCCGTTGCGGTATCTATCTCATCGGTCGCGAGCCCGCAGATGAACTCGAGCAATCGCTCAAGAAATGGAACTGCGATCTTCCCCTAGCGATTGATAAGCAAAACCTCTCCGACACACTGTTCAAATTGTCGGCTGTTCCCAGCTTGGTGATCATGGACCGCGACCGTCGTATTCAAGTTTCGGAAACGCTCGTGCAGCCCATTTATTCGCAAGCGATTATGGATTTGATCCGCCGTATCGACAACAAAGAGGATCTTGCAAGTCGGCAACTGCAGCAGGATGCAGACAATCAGGCACGTTTCATCGCTGCTCTTCATCGCGTTGCAATCGATAAAGATGAGATCAAACGACTAGATGCCATTCGAGAGTTTCAATTTGCTCTCCATGGAATGCGCCGAATGTGGCGTACGGAAATCGAATCGCCGTTGGTCAGCGCGGGAGGTGCTTGGCATCCGGAAGCGGCCGTTGCGGATCCCAAAACATCCGAGTATCCATTCGCAGGCACTGGAAAACACATCGTTATGTCGGCGTTGGATGATACAGGGCGAGTCCTTGCTTTGGATGACCTTGGAAACAAGTCGCAAGTTGCGAAAGTGGAAATCGATCAAGCTGATGGCGCAAAGCGGATCCAGATGGCGATCGATCCATGGTCTAGAAAGTGGATCGCGATTGTACCTGAGGGCCTGCCTCGTTTTTGGATCGCTCCCTCCAAACTAGATGGGGCGGTCGCGGGGGCTCAAGTGCCATCAGCGACCACCTACAACACCGGCGATGTTGAAACTCCCGTCGCGTTTGCATGGACCTCGTTCAAATCGGACCCTGCGATTGCAATTGCGACGAGCGAGTCACGGTTGCTGGTGATCGACCCCGAGAATGAAAAGAGATTGGATGCATTTGGCGAGGCCACCATTGGAATCGCTCCGAGTTTAGACTCCAACGGTCGTGTTTCTCAGTGGAACGCGGTCAGCGCGAACGGGCGCATGGTGCGCATTCGCAACCTCAGCGGTGAGACCGGCGAATTGGCCGACTCGACTATCGAGGCACGGTTGGAGCAATTGACCTTCGTGCCTCGAGGGGGTAGTTGGCTATGGGGCCGTCAAGATCGTGACCCCGTCACGTTTTGCCTGACCAATCTCCCAAGTGGAGAAACCGGTGTGGTCATTTGCAACGTGCTCCATCAAGCGCTTCGAAGCCGTCCGGTGACCGCAATTGGGGAACAATCGCGACTCCTTAGTTCGGTTCGTTTAGCCGATGGTACACTCTATGGTCTAGCCCTCGGGCCGAACCGCGTGCTGCATCTATTCACTTCCGATCTGCAGATCATGGATCAAGTATCGTTCGATTCCCGGATCTATGGTGCTGCATTGTTTGCTGATGGACAAGATCTCAAATTGGTGGTCGCCCTGGAAAAGGAAGTAAGCGCCTGGTCGATCGACGTACCAGACCGTCCCAAGGCAACGGGGGAGTCGATACCCCCTAGCAAGCAATGAGCGCAATGGCTGAAACGCAATGCTTGCTAATCGTGGGTGCGAGTGGCCGTTCCGCTGCCCAACGAGCGTCGCTTCTGGGAATGGAAGTGATCGCAATCGATCAATTCGGGGATCGCGACTTGCAGGCTATCGCTCAAGTCCATTCGCTGCACTCCGTGCTCGACAACCATGAATCCACTTGGCAATCCTGGTGCGAAGCACATCTAACCCTCCCCCCATTCAATAGGTGCCAGCCACCTATGTTGCTTCCTCTTTCAAAAAGGTACCAGGTACCTTTGTTGCTTTGTGGCGGGGTGGAGAATCGGGCCGATGTGATTGGGTGGTTCACACGGAGCGGGCTAGCCTGCGGCATGAAGCCTGAAATGCTAGCGGCACTGCGGAGTCCCGAAGCCTGGCGGCGATGGGCCATGACATCAGGGCTCATGTGGCCCGAAACCCTCTTCCATGTTCCGGCTACGGTTCCCGCTTCTCCGCAAGTGTTGGGGATCAGCAATCTTGAGCCTAGCGGTGCGTGGCTCATCAAGTCCCGATCGGGTGCCGGGGGCCTAGGGGTTCGCAAATTTGCAGGAGAGCCCCCGCAAGCATCGGAATACCTTCAACGATCGATTGCTGGGGAGGTTCTCGGCGTGACGTTCGTGAATGTTGAGGATCGATCGCACATCGCCGGATGCATGAAGAGTTGGACCGAAGACGCGTTCTGGGGTCCGATGCCTTTTATCTATCGAGGGAGTGTTGGTCCGATTCCTCTTTCTGTCGATGAGCAGGAAATTCTGTTGAACTTTGCAAACATTGTTCGTGCAGCGACCGGGTTGCAGGGTATTTGGCAGGCAGACTTTGTGAGGAACCAAAAGGGTTGGTGGCTTCTGGAAATCAATCCAAGGTGGTCGGGTTCCATGGAGTTGCTGGAAGTGGCCTACGGTATCTCCTTGGTAGCTCAGCATGTTGCGGCGGTATCGGGGCGAAGACATTCCGCGATGTCAACTATCGACTGGAACGAACACTCGATGCGATGCCGGGCGCCGATTGGCTGTACGATTGGCAAAGTGGTGCGGTATGCCCGGAGCGAATTGACCCCCGATCACGCGATGCTGGAACGATGGTGGAGTGCGCGGTGGGATGGGACTGCCGCCAGTCTGGTTGATGGGAACCGATTAGCCGATATCCCGGGCGAAGCAACGACTATACCCTTTGGATACCCGGTCTGTACCGAGTACGCTGTCGGGGGTTCGATCGAAGAGGTAACGGATCGGTTGCAGCGGAGTGTGATCTCCATGACCTTAGCGACTTGAGGTTGAGAGTGGGCCGAGGTCGATTTCGTGAGCAGTCCTAAAACGAAACGAGCGGCGTATCATTCGCCGCTCGTTAGATGTGGTTGAATCTCGTCGCGTTGGACGGTTTTGTTTACTCAGGCACGTCGATGTGGGCTTTTTCGGCCGCCGCTCGAAGCTTCGAGAGTGCTCGAAGCTCGAGTTGACGAATGCGTTCCTTGGTCACTCGCATTTCCTCACCGACTTCCTTGAGAGTGCGTGGCTCTTCGCGATGATCGAGGCCGAATCGGCGGACGATGATCTGCCGTTCGCGTTCGTCGAGCGTATCGAGGATCTTGTGAATCTGGTCTGTTCGATTCGCTTGATCCATTTCGAGAGCCACGTGGTCTCCTCTAGCATCTTCATGCATTGAGAAGACTTCATCGGAGCTAGTTCGGAATCGATCGCGATACTTGAATTCATCCGGGATCGACCGAGCGAAGTTTTTCATAATCGCCCAGGTCGCGTAGGTGCTGAATTTGTTTCCGCGAGCGTAATCGAATTTTTCTGCGGCACGGATCAAGGACATATTGCCGTCGCTGATCAATCCGAAGAAATCATCACCGGGGGCGACGTGCCGTTTGGCGATCGAAACCACCAGCCGGAGATTCGACTGCACGATCTTGTTCTTGACCGCGACCGAATCCTCGTACAACTTCTCGATCTGATCCATCAATGCGACCACCGGAGCCGAAGGTTTCAATTGTTGTCGAAGGCTAATTGCCTTGAACTTGAGGTAGTTCATTTTGCGGAACAGGTGATACTCCTGCTCACGGTTGAGCAAAGGAACTTCGTACAGCGAGGCCAAGTACGGAGGAAGACCTGCGGGGGGCTTGATCCTTCGAGTTGACTCGGTGGATGTTGGCATATCCGCTAGGATGATTTCGACGTTGGCTTCGTTTTCGAATTCCGGATTGGGGATGTAGTCCAATGGGAGTTCAAAGATCTTCGCTGCGCGTTGTTCGTTGAGGATCCGGATGATACTTCCACGAGTCCGGCGGTGCCTTTTCGCGAGCATCACGGTCGACACACCGCGCTTGTGCTGTTGGTAGATCGCTCGTTGATCCTCTTCGCTGAGGGTATCTCGCTGTTCGGGGAAGACCGCCATCGTGGGGTTTTTCCTATCGAACTTCTTGATGGTGTATCGAATCGTTTCGATGCTTCGGTTCATCTCATGAGCGACGGTCCGTGCAACTTCGGAGAGGTTGGCTCCGGTGGCAGCAATGCGTCGGGATCGATCGATGATCTCGTCCCGTTGACCATCGGTCATTTGGCTGAATCGTTCACCGCGCTCGATCCGGGTACGGTTCTGCTTGACGAACCGCTCCACGCTCGAGTGGAGGAAGCCGACCCGTTTGCGACCCTCGGAAACGAATCGACGAGAGACCAAGCCTTTGTCTCGCCATCGTGAAATCGTCTTGGTGGAGACGTTGAACATTTTGCTCAGGTCTTCGACGGTATGTACAGGTTCCGAAGCTTCCTCGACACGTAGGTTCATTGAGTCGGTAATGTCTTCGACGAACAGTCGCAGATCGTGTACCGCATCGTCACCCTTGATCAATCGGGGTGTATTCGCATCCGGCCGGACCTGAGTCACGCGGAAAAAGAGGAAGTCGTAGGGATAGTCCTTCCGCGGGTCAAGTTCCGAAAGCAATTTCTCGGCGCGGTCTGCCTGTTCGCTTCGCTTAGCTCGCGGGGCAAATCGTACCTGTTGATCTCGCAACTCTCTGAGGAGTACAATTCTGTAATCGCTGTTCATCCTATTCCTCGCTTCCTGCCACCAGTCAGACCCATTTTCCTTGCGGTTCCCGACCGCATGTGTCTATTGGCATCTTCGGGACTTGGCCGCAATCATTTCCGACCGCCTCAATCTCCTACCGTTCAGGATTTGGCCGGGTTCACTCGAAGGATTATCTCCGAATTGCACCAACCGATACTATCATGGTCCGGTCGGACTCGTTTGGTCACCCGCTCCTCATTCGACCCTTGGAACACCAAATGGGTTCGCGGGTTCCCTTCGGAGCGAGTAAATTACATTCTCCGCAACTTTCGGGCCAAAAACGCTGTCAGGAACAGTAATCAAATTTTTTTGCGAAAACTTGGGCCATTCCATTGTGTTTCCATCAACAATAGGTCGCTCCGCATGGAATCTGTCCCTGGAAATCGGGATTGTTTTTTTCAAATTGGACTGGACATTTTTCCATAGGCTTCTCGCAGGCTGTCACTTTGTCGCGTCAGTTCGTCTCGTTTCGAGACAGCTTGATTTAAATTGATTCGACCAAGGCTGCACATTTCAGAAAGGATCCGAAATGCGACATACGATCGGTATCATCGATTATCAGATGGGGAATCTTCGCAGTGTCGAGCGAGGTGTTGCCCGTGCAGGTGGTGAACCGCTCGTCAGTGGCGATTGGCGTGAACTTCGGTCGGCTTCCCACCTGATCCTGCCTGGGGTGGGTGCCTTTCGAGATGCGATTCATGAATTGCATCAGCGGGATCTGGTTGGTTTCCTCCGTGAATGGGTCGAAGACAATCGCCCGTTTCTGGGCATATGCCTCGGATTGCAACTCCTTTTCGATGTCAGCTATGAAGGAGGAGAATACGAAGGGCTCCGCATTCTCCCAGGCAAAGTGGTTCGGTTTGATTTTCCAGCCGACTCGCGACTCAAGGTTCCGCATATGGGTTGGAACCAAGTCGTGAATCGCCAGTCTGACAAAAATTTACTGCAGGATATTCCTGACTCTTCCTACTTCTACTTCGTCCACAGTTACTATGCGATTCCTGATCGCCAACAGGACCTCTGGCTTGAAAGTCACTATGGTCACCCGTTCTGCGCTGCGGTGCGGCGTGGTAATCTAGCGGCAACGCAGTTTCACCCTGAGAAAAGTCAGGCTCTTGGACTGAAGCTGTTGAAAAACTTTCTGACTTCTTCGACGATACCCACCTCTGCAGGATCCTGAACATGTTTCGACGCGACTTTCAGAGACTTTGTTGTGCCGCTGCCGCAACGTCCCTGTTTCCACGTTTCGGTGCATACACCTATGCCGATCAAGCTGGTTCGGGGGCTCGCACCACGAACCCGATCGGTCTGTCGACCTATTCCTTGTGGAGATTCAAGAACGACCAGTTCAAAGAAGTTTCCAAGTGCATTGACTATGCGGGGGAAGTTGGGTTCGACGGCGTTGAGATTTTGCTCTACCAGATCTCCCAAACGGAGATGCTCAGCAATGCTGCCTGCCAGGCGCTTAAAAGAAAAGCGTTGCTCGCAGGATTGACCCTCTACGGAATGTCGACACACCAAGGGTTCGTATCCCCTGATCCCGAAGTTCGACGGATGAATATCGAGCTGACGATCGGTCAGATCGAGCTGTGCTACAAACTCGGAATCCCCACGATGCGAGTCAACACAGGTCGATGGGGAACCAGCAAGAACTTTGACGAACTGATGGCCAATCGAGGTATCGAGCCTCCATTGCCTGGATTTACCGAAGAAGACGGATTCCCGTGGGTCATCGATGCACTTGCGGAATGCTTACCGACAGCGGAGAAGTGTGGCGTGGTTCTCGGGCTCGAGAATCATTGGGGGCTCGGCCTGACCCCCGAGGGTGTGCTTCGCATCGTGAACGCGATCGACTCTCCCTATCTGCAAGTAACACTCGACACGGGTAATTTTTTGGAGAATCCCTACGAGAAGCTTGAGATGCTCGCCCCAAAAACGGTCCTGTTGCAAACCAAAACCTACTACGGCGGTGGAGAGTGGTACGAACTGGATTTGGACTACCCACGGATCGGCGACATCATGAGACGCCATAACTACCGCGGTTGGGTATCGCTCGAGTTCGAAGGGAAAGAGGATTATCGAACCGCAATTCCGAAGAGTTTGGATCTACTTCGAAAAGCCTTTCGATTCTCGGATACGACTAAATAGAACCGACGGCGTCCGTCCAGGGATAGAAGGGAAATGAACCTTTGGATGAAACCCCTGGCGGTATCTCCACGAAGCCATCGCTGCTCGAGAGGGAGATGATATCTCCAGATCCCTGGGAAGGTAGAACCCTTGCGTTTCCTGCCCCATCTAGTTTCACCAACCGGAACCAAATCAGCTCGAGTGTCTTGGAGTCATCGCAGGCGACAGGAACTCGAACCGCGATTTCCTCTCCTCGCATGCCGGAGACATAGCGGAGCAATGGCAGAGCATATCTGCGGAAAGTGACCGCGACACTCACCGGATTGCCCGGCAAGCCCATAATCAATTGACCCTTCGGCCCAACAGCTCCTAAGAGAGGCTTACCCGGTCGAATGGGAACCCGGTGAAAGGCCACTTCGCCACCGCAATCGACGATCGATTTGGGAACATGATCGGTATCCCCCATGGAAACACCCCCGGTCAGGATCACGGCATCCGATTCGGCGAGGGCTTGCGATAGGGCTGCGCGGATTTGCACTGGGGAGTCGGGCACTTTTTTGCGATGCGCTCGCGCCCATGCCTGACTGGCAAGCATGGTGGAAAGCAACGGTCCGTTCGAATCCCGGATTTGCCAGTCTTGAATTGGCTGGCCTAGGTCAACAAGTTCATCGCCCGTATTCAGTATGGAGATGCGAACGGGATCAAAGACCTCGATGCGATCTTCCTGGCTCAAGGAAACCAGGGAAGAGATCGCCGGGCCGTTTAAGAGCGTTCCTTGCTCCAGGATCAATGCTCCCGTAAGGCCATTCTCACCACGCCGACGAATATGTTGACCGATTCGAATGGAATCTACCGGAACGGTTATCTGTACGCTGTTCGTTTCCTCAACGCATTGCTCTCGAGGAACCACGCAATCCGCTCCAAAAGGCACTGCACCTCCCGTGAAAATGCGTATCGCCTGCCCAGCAGGGCATACCAACGGCTTGGCTCCAGCGCTGGCGATACCCTGGACCGATATGCGGCCAAGATTGGCATCCTGCAACCGAAGTGCATAGCCGTCCATCGCAGACACATCCACGGCCGGACTGTCTCGAAAGGAAAACAGTCGTTGGCCTAGGACCCGCCCCAAGCACTCGTCGATAAGCACCGAACGGGTCGGGACAATACGCAAACGCTGACGCAACGCGTCGATTTTGGCTGTGATCGAGTCGATGAGAGGCAACTGCATTGAGGCAGGTATCGCGATCTTGGGACCGTTACTTGACGTTCTTTTGTGGATCTTGGGCAGCCTGCGCTGGGCTGTCAACCT
>CAYXFO010000112.1:0-11489 GCA_964464255.1 uncultured Pirellula sp. | reverse complement strand
GTGGGTGGCACGTATTTGTTGGGTGAGCCGAGGCAACTAGTCGATTTGGCCCACCAGGAGGCAGTAGCCGTCAGGGTCGTGAATGCGCAGTTCGCCAGCAGGCATGTAAAAGCGAGGGACTATGTCGAATACTGCAGCACCGTTCGGTGGTGGTGATTCGATCCCCTCCATCGGAGGTGCACCTGCGTTCGGGATGCCGCGATCAATCAAGTAATCGCGTAGACTGCGCACATCCAACGAGTAAAGATAGAATAGCACCGCTTGCTCCGCTGCAAGGATGGGTGCTGTCGCCCGTGCGAGCATGAACTGAGCTCGATGCGACCGAATATCCGCCCAACGCGTGATTCCATCGTCGGTCTGGAATCGGCTGCACACATTGAACCCTAGCATCGAATAAAAGCTGACGGAGGCTTCAACGTCAGCGACGTGGATCATCGGTGCACTACGGTATACCGCACCATGTAAAGGTGGATTTGCCGCGGATTGCATTGATTCAGTTTCAGACATTGTGTTGATTTCCGTCTTAAGTCACTCTAATTCCGTGTAAAACATCGCATCCGGATGGATGCGTTGCTGACGCATACTACGGATATGTTCTCGGATTCCAGGCAATCCACCTACCCAAGGCAATACCACCGTCCACGACCCAACGAGCAAGAGAGTTGCGATGATAAGGTTGCGGGCTTTTCGTTGGGCTTGCGTCACGATCATTTCGCCATGATCTCTTTGATTTTATCGCCATACAAGACACCGAACATAAGATATGCCATGAGCAGCGAGAGAACCAAACTCCATGCTTGCCCCACAAGATAAAGAACAAGCGGCTTACCTTCGCGTAGGTACTGCCATAGGTTCCGAAAGTCGGTTTCCAGCCCGAAAGCAACAAACGCGAGACAAAAGAGCCACGACCGAAGGGGTGTTGTGATCTCTTTGGTGATCGTGTCAGCGAGAAGCCCCTGATACGACGTAAAGTACGGGAGAAATGAGAATACCAAAGAAGCACCGATGAATCCGAGAATGAACTTCGGGAAACGGTTCCAGATTTCGGCTAGTCCCACCCGTTCGTTGAGTCCTGCTGCGTCAGTCCAGTTCGGATCACGATATCGCGAGGACCAATAGGCGGCTACCGCGAATGCGATTACACCGATCAAGACATTCTGTATCATCTTTACGGTCGTCGCGATCTTTGCGGCATCATCACCAAGGATCGCACCCGCTGCCGCGACCGCTCCCGTGGAGTCAATCGTTCCTCCCATCCATGCAGCACCCACGACCTTATCCATGCCGGTCCAGGAAACAATCATCGGCTGCACGACCATCATGATGGCGGTGAAAAGCAAGGAGACTCCAATCGCATAAGAAATCTCCTCTTTCTTTGCACGGCATGCAGCACCGGTCGCAATTGCAGCCGAAACACCGCACACGGACATGTCGGCAGAGATAACCATGTTCAAACTCGGCGAGGATATCTTGAGCACTCGCTGTCCAAACCAAAACGTTGTTACCAAGACAATCGGGGTCACTAACCACGATGTAAAGATCCCCGGCGGACCCAGCGCCACCAGTTTTCCGAACAGAACCTCGGCACCGAGCAGCACCAACGCCACCTTGATGATCGAATCACCGATCAACATCGGTTTGAGCCACTGGGGAACGCCCACCGTGTTGCTAATCATCAACCCCAGAAGCAATGCCCACAGTACGTACTCGAAGTTGTAGTATTTGACCGTCGATTGGGAGGCCATCAAAAAGGCCAATATGGCAAAACCAAACAGCAGACCGTAGCCGAGAAGGAACGGCCCCAAACGCATCTTCTTATAAATTGCGATCGGCAGAATCATAAGACCTGCGACGAGGCAAGTAACGGCGATCGAACGCCCAAGAAAGTAAGGTTCGCCTGATTTCGGTTTGGCGAAAAACGCACGCGCCGGGTCTCGATCCCAATCCTCGAGTTTCGGAAACCATCCTTTGGCCTGGTTGACAACCTTGGGCTTTGCCTTTGCCTCGATGCCATCGGTTTCCAATCGCACCAAAAAGGCAAACGTCGTCAGAGCAATTGCACCGATGGCAATCAACAGCCAATCTTCATGAAAAGTCCGATTGTGATTCATAACTGGATGTCTTTAGGGATACGTTAGTCAAGGCTCAAGAACCCCAACTATAAGATTTCTACTTCGATCGCTCCCGGAATCACTTCCAAGACGATCTCGTTGAGTTCCGGTTCCACCGCACCTTTAGGCGACTCGCCATCCAAGTGGACAGCAATAGGTTGTTTCGCTTCGATGCGAATGTGACGACATTGCCTTTGAAACACCTGCGAATGGTTTCGAGGCAAAACGCCACGCAACATCGCCGGGAAATGCCAAGCCAACTCGCGGCGACGGAGTCTGCCAAGTTGAAGAAACTCGAACAGTCCGTCCGACAAGTCCGCTCGTGCGTGAAGGGGATAGCTCCCTTCGCGTCGCCCCAATGCCGCGCTCACCAGCAGTGTTTTTGATTCGATCATCGGTCCGCCATCGAGCGACACTTTCATCGGTTTTGAAGCGTAGCCAAGACCCAGTTGTCGCAGGAGCGCCAGAGTGTAACGAACACGGGCGGGTATCCGAAGCATGCGTCGAGCGCGATTCGCAATCTCACCCGAGAATCCGAGCCCGGCAACATTTGCAAAGTATCGGCTTCCTGTTCTCCAACTCAAGCGACCTACATCCACTCGCAAGGTCCCGGCTCGATCATCGGTCGGAGTCATCTGAAAAGATGCCGCATAATCATTGGCCGTGCCTGCGGGTATCACCCCCAAGATTGAACGATTGTTGGAATTGCGCATCATGCCGTTGAGCACTTCATGAATGGTTCCATCGCCACCCATGGCAATGATCCACCGAAATCCGCGCATGCTTGCTTCGTAGGCAAGGGATTCCGCATGCCCTGCTCCTTCCGTTTCCGCCCAGATCCGCTCCGACTCGCAATGCCTACGCTCCATCGGTTTCTTGTGACGAGCACGCCCTGCACGTGGGTTCGCAATAACATACGCGGAACCGCCATCCGAGATCATTGGGAAAGACCTGCTGCCTCTGTCTGGGACCAACTGGCTCAAATCAACACATTTATCGAGCGGTGACGCAGTATAGCCGATCCATCGCGAGGAATTAGCCCTTTGCAGGACAGCTGACATCAATCCACCCCGTAGAGCGTCACCATGGAATTCCGGCAGGATGGGCAAATCCGAAAATCATAAGCTAAACTTTCCCTGAACCCGCTCCCTCATTCACCGCTCTTTCTAAGGTTTTGTTAGATGCCCAATCATCCGCATCGTTACTCATTGCTCATTCTGGCGGTGGCAGTCTTGTTCCTTACGGGCTGGTATTGGAACACTCCGCAACCTCCTATCGACGGCGACTACCGAAGCGAGTTGGATATCCCTTACCGCGTGCCCGATGCACAGGCTGGTGAGCTTAAGGACCGTTGTCGTCTCGATCTTTATGTGCCTGTCGTCCCCAAGAATTTCGCCACGGTCGTATGGTTTCATGGCGGAGGTTTGACCCAAGGGAATAAGTCCATCCCGCAATCGCTTCAGGGACAAGGCATCGCGGTCGTCGCACCCAATTACCGGCTCAGCCCAGATGCGAAGTCCCCTGAGTACGTTGAAGATGCCGCAGCGGCCGTCGCCTGGACCTTGAAGAATATCGAATCCTACGGTGGCTCACCAAAAAAGGTTTTCGTCGCTGGACATTCGGCTGGAGGATATCTCGCAACGATGGTGGGGCTCGATCGCCGATGGCTTGAGGTCCACGGAATCCGAGCCGACGACCTGGCCGGGATCATTCCTTTCAGCGGCCACTCGATCACGCACTTTACGATTCGCGCCCAGCGCGGTATTCCGGACGTCCAGCCGATCGTAGACGATATGGCACCGCTGTATCATGTGCGCCGCGATGCCCCACCTCTGCTGCTGATCACGGGAGATCGCGAACGTGAACTGCTCGGAAGATATGAAGAGACCGCCTACTTTTGGCGCATGCTGAAGGTTGCCGGTCACACCGATGTTCAGCTCATCGAATTGAAGGGCTACGACCACGGGGGTATGGCCGAACCCGCCTTTCCGCATTTGATCGACTTTGTTCGCGCGCAGTCTACAAATCGCTGATAGGCAACCGTAGGTCCGCTATACTTATAAGTCCTAAAAAGCAACCTGCCAAAGTAGGTTTTTCGATCCTTGGATCTCGAGAATTATGAACAAGTTGATGCACCGAAGTGGGTTTTTGTATTTTGTTGGTTCGCTCCTCCTGGCCTGCGCGATCCCTGTGCATGCTGCGGATCGCCCGAATATTCTCTTCATCTTCTCGGATGACCATGCCCAGCATGCGATCTCCGCATACGGATCCAAGGTCAACGAAACGCCTCACTTGGATCGGCTGGCTCGGGATGGAGCGAGGTTTCTGAACTCCTTTGTGACCAACTCGATATGCACGCCGAGTCGTGCGACTCTGCTCACCGGACAATATTCGCATCGCAACGGAGTTCCTGTCTTCAATCGCTTCGACGGCCAACGCGATCATGTCGCCAAGCAACTTCAAGCATCCGGCTACCACACGGGGATGATCGGTAAGTGGCATTTGGGCTCGGACCCAACAGGCTTCGACCGCTGGATCGTGCTGCCGGGCCAGGGCGACTACTGGAACCCGCGGTTCTTGGTCCCCGGCTCGCAGTTGACGATCGAAGGGCATTGCACATCGATCACGACGCAACTGGGTCTGGAGTTTTTGGAGACACGGCCTAAAGACAAGCCGTTTTTCCTCATGCTGCATCACAAGGCACCGCACCGTGCATGGGAGCCGGACACCAAGCATATCGAGTTGTTTCGCGACCGAAGCTTTCCGGAACCCGAAACACTCTTCGATGACTATGCGACCCGCCCCGCAGCACTCCCCGAAAACCAACAAACCATCGCGCGCGATCTGACTCGCCGCGATCTCAAACTCGAGCCGCCTGCTGGCCTGAAAGGTCCAGAACGAAACGCATGGCTCGGCGAAAAACCGATGCAGTTGGAGGTCGATGGCAAGCTACTCGAAGGGAACGCTCTCGTGCGATGGAAATACCAACGCTACATGCAGGATTACTTGGCCTGCGTGCAAGGGGTGGACGACAGCGTCGGTGCCGTTCTCGATTATCTCGATTCGCAAGGACTAGCAGACAACACGATCGTCATGTACACGGCGGACAACGGCTGGTATCTCGGCGAGTTGGGGATGTACGATAAACGATTCATGTATGAGCCAGGACTCAGGACACCCCTGATCGCAAGAGGTCCTGGCATCAAGGCTGGCTCGACACCAGAAGCCATGGTAGCGAACATCGACTTGGCTCCCACATTCATGGATTTGGCAGGCCTCGCCGTTCCAGATTGGATGCAAGGTCGTTCGCTGGTACCCGTACTACATGGCAAAACTCCAGAGGATTGGCGAACCTCGATCTACTATCGTTATTACCACGACCCAGGTCATCACAATACAAGAGCTCATTACGGTATTCGGACCAAGACGCACAAACTGATCTACTACTGGAAGAAGGATGCGTATGAAATGTTCGATCTTGCAAAAGATCCAACCGAACAACGCAATCTGCTATTCCAACCCAGCGAACGCGACCGGGCCGCAGTCGAAGCGACCTTCACGCAACTCAAGGATCAACTACAACAGATCCAGCGTGAGTTCGGCGACGATGGCATGTATGCGAATCCTGAAAGCTGGCCCAAGGGAGGCTCTGACGGCCCCTTCGGAGACCGTACAGCGCTCGGTCGAAAATCAGTAGCCGAAGCGATCGCGGCTTCGAAAGGGAAGTAACTGAGAGTCTTTCTGCCACTTTCAAGAAACCACGACTACCGCTGCACCAGCGGCAAGATCCACATCACCAACACCACGATCGCTACGACGGAAATGAGATTCACTCCCAAACCTGCCAGGAGCATGTCCTTCACGGGAAATCGCTTCAACGCGAAGACCATCGTGTTCGGGGGGGTTGCAACGGGCATCATGAACCCGCAACTGCTTGCCATCACCGCCGCGCTCAGCAGCATCAATGGATCAATTCCTAACGAAGGGGCAGCACTCATAAGAATCGGCAGCATCGTCGTAGCGGTCGCGAGGTTACTGGCCATCTCCGAGACCAGAATTACCAAGACAACAATCGCCACCAACAGGAGCCAGGGTGGGACACCTCCAAAGACTCCAGCGACCTGCGCGATATGTTGATCGAGGCCCGATACGCTGATCGCCTTGGATAAACTCATGCCGCCACCGAACAGCAGCAGCACGCCCCAGGGAATCCGTTCGACATCAGACCACTTTAAAACGGGATCCTTCACCGGCAAAGCCAATAGGAGCGCCATGCTGCACATGGCGATCCACGGGTCGTTGATGACTTTGAGCCAGCCTTGAAGCTCGCTACCTTCCGAAAGTCGCAGAAGCGGATCTCGCAACATCCATGCTGCCGCGACGATTGCGAATATGAGTAGCGTCACCCTTTGATGGAGGTTCCATCCCGGTCGAGATTTCCACTGTTCCACCCACTCGGTTGGGATATCGATTCGAAGTTCGTTCATGGGCCACAGGATCTTGACCATCCAAAACCATGCCCCTGTCAAAATCACGATGGCTGTCGGCACGGCGAATGCCATCCATGGGAGGAAACCGATCTGCAGTCCCTTTTCCTTGATGAACCCTGCGAAGAAAATATTCGGTGCGGTTCCTACGAGCGTACTCATTCCTCCAATGCTCGCTGCATATGCAACGCCAATCAAGAGAGATGTCGCAAAACGTTTGTCTGACTTGGTAGCAATCACGCTCGTCGCCAGCGGCAGCATCAACATCGTGGTCGCTGTATTGTTCATCCACATGCTTAGGATGGCGGTGCATGCCATGAACGCGCCGACCACCACTTGGGCATTGGAGCCAGCCAAACGGAGCAGAAACATGGCACCGCGGCGATGAAGCTCTGTCTTCTCGATCGCAAGCCCGAGCCCAAAACCACCGAGGAAGAAGTAGACGCTTTCGTGCGCGTAGGGAGCGCATGCCTCCATCATCGCGTCTTTTTTGTAGAGTCCGGTGAGTGGCAAAACCAGCATCGGTAGCAGCGCGGTCAACTCGAGCGGGACCGCTTCCGTCATCCACCACAGTGCCATCCAGACACAAAGCATGGCGATCGATGCCGGAATCACTTCCATATCCATCGATGCTCTCAACAGAGCAAACACGATCCATCCGGCGCCGGGGCCTAACCCGAGAAGAAACCATCGCCTGGTGTCGATCGCCGAAATCCGGTCCATGCTATGCCGATACTCTTATTGCGAGCCGATACTCTGGTTACTTGTTGCTGTTCTTCAGGGGTGCTGTATTTTCCCCAGGAATCATCCACCGCTGCGTTTAGGAAACGCCTCATGGTACCGCAAAAGCGAATCGGCGCGCTGCTTAACGACTGGCCGCATCGGACTGGAATTTTGCAGTATCTTGCGGTACGAATCCGTAATCAAGTCGTGTTTCCGAGAGTCGGACGAGCAACAGGACGTGCTGTTTTTCACCATCCTTAGTGCGTGTCTGGAAGAAATGTTCACCGAGCGATCGCGGTTCGGGAGTTGCGCCCAATACGACACAGTCGCCATGCTTCAATCGCATCTCGATAGCTAGTTTTTCCCAGCTCACGCTCTCCTGACGCTCATCGGTCCGGATGGCCGAATCCTTTGCCACCACGACTCTGCGAACTTCCCCGTGCTTGATTTCCGGAACCAGGCGAACCGATGCAGATCCGTCTTGTTCGGGTTTCGCGTGCAGTGAATAAAGGAAATGGGGAGCACGATAGACACCCCCTTTATTCCCTTCATCGAAATAGAAAACGGTTGAGTTTTCGGAAACCAAACGCCGGACTGTCAGTTCCTTTCTGGAATCCGCACGGCATCGCCACAGTTGAGCGAAGGTGGAAACATCGGCCGCCAATCAACTTGCTCTAGCGGATCCTCCTCGCGACGTTGTTCATTGGAACGCACCCACTGTTCCAAGATGGGGGGCAAGTGCCCAGCAGACTTGGCGGCGCGAAGACCGTTTCGGTCGAGAGCCAACCGCAACTCCGGTGCAACGACTTGTTCGTCCAATCCGGCCCATACCTCGGGAAGCATCGCCGACTGATGGGAGTCGAGCCGAATCACTATCGATTCGATACCGACCGTATCGCGTGGAACCTCCACACGACCGAAGGATTTTTGAATCGGCGCGGGCTCTCGGGATGTTGGCAGCCAACCTGAGCAACCGCATGCGGAAAGCAGCGATACAGACATAGCAAAAAGGGCATGCCTGATGCCAGGAGTTGACGATATCGGTATCATTCCCCCCCTCATGAACGATCTTACCGCGCTCGAGGTGCAGATGAACCTGCGGGTAAACCCGGATTCGCCGTCCGCTGCCCGCCTGCATTGGGAGCCGAAACCGGATTCCCTGCAGGAACATACGGAATATCGTTCTTCTTCCAGTCCGCAGGTGGCTCGGTGGGAATAAATTCCTGCAGGAAGAGCTTCTCGCTCAGCAACTGAAAGATGTTTGCATTCGCTCGACGATTGTCAAATTGATAGAACATTCGTTTGTCGCGAGGTTCGATCACAACACCGTTTTCCTGGATACTCTTATCTGTCCACTCCGGCATGTAGAGGATCATTGCAAACGGCAGAAACTGCTCGCGATCCAAGATGATTTGAACATGGTGATAGTTCACCGCATCCACAGGATACTTCGGATAGGCCTCCACGGCATAGCGATCGGTGTAGGGTTGGCCGTTGGGTTGATTGCCCGGAGAAATAGCACGGACCCAATAACGCGCTTTGATCTCATCCGCCTTTACGCCGAACAAGAATGGCAAGGGTGAGTTCATAATGCCCAGTCCCTGCATTTCCGGAGGCAACTCCAAACGCGTGCAAATCTTCTCTTTGCGATCGTAGTCCCAGACGTTCTTGCCATCGCATATGACATACTCGCCGAAGTTCTGTTTATCCTCCATCAGTTCCACATCGCCGTTCGGACCTGCGTTTCCAGTCGACTTGAAATACTTGTCGGTCCGAAACAGACCCTTATCCGGCTTCTGGTAACGAATCACTCCTTTGCCCGCTGCGACGTGAATATCGGAGCGACCCAACTTCTTGGCCAACTCCGCAACGCCAGGAGCGTGAGAGTCATACTCCCAGCGGAGGAAGTCTGCGCTAAAGCGATCGATACCAGCCGTCTTCTCTTCCCAAACTTTCAGTAGTTGATCGATGTACTGTTGCTCTTGCGGAGCCAATTCTGGAAACGGCCGCTCGGTGACGACTTGTCCGCCGTTGTTTGGGCCTTGCATCTGCCATTGCTGTCCGTCGCGAACCGCTTGTTCAATGCGATTTTGCGCATTCGGATTGAGTTGCGGATTGAGTTGCGGGTTGAGTTGCGGATTGGGTGTTACTGGACGACCTCCCTGCAATCCGTTGGGGTTGGCAGCACCCGGTTGTCCTTGTGAGTTGGGTCGATTTTGTCCCGTTCCATACCCCGGTGCACGCGGCTGAACTCCGGAGTTGCCGCCCCCTGGATTTCCGCCAGTATTTTGCGCACTAGAAACGGAGGAGATGCCTATGCCAAACAGGGTCGCGAGCGCGAAAGCGATGCCACACCGAGAAATGCCACACCGAGAAATACGTGATCGATGCATGAGGGAAACTCGTCCATGAGACTGGGCAATGGAGACTGGGAATCGTCGCGAGAATCGATCCATGACCCCCGCCAACGGTGACCATACCAATTCTCCCCCATCCCACCTAGATCGCTTTTTCCGATTGTCCCGATTGAAGCGATTTCGTCACCATTGCATGCCTAGCAATTCCACATTCCTAACGCTCGGTTTTCGTAATCGTCCCGCGCGTACGACCTAAACTTGAGGACCATAAATGCTTGCATTCAACCCACGGGAATTTGTAAGAAATGATTGAGTTTGCTGGTACTTTTCCATCCGCTTTCGCGAGCGGGGATGCTCGCGGCGATCGCGAGTCGATTCGCGTGCCCGATAGCACGACGATGTCGCGAGTCCTGCATGTGATCAACGGAGAGTTGTTTTCTGGCGCGGAGCGAGTCCAGCAGTTGCTCGGCAAGAGATTGGCCGCATTCGGGTTTGATCCCTATTTTGCATGTCTGAAGCAAGGGAAGTTTTTGGAGTGCAGTGGGCTGCCGCAAGACAGGATTTGGGTGGAAGCGATGCGGCATCGCCGAGATTTCGGAGTTGTGTCACGGTTGGCCAAAAGAAGTCATGACGCACGCATTGACTTGCTGCATGCCCATACGCCTCGTTCCGCGATGATCGCCAGTTTGGTCTCTCGCAAGATGGGTATACCCTGGGTCTATCATGTCCATTCGCCTACGGTTCGCGATTCGACGCGTCGTCTACAGAACTGGATCAACGACTGGGTAGAGCGGCTGTCGCTTCGCAGTGCGAGCGGGATCATCACGGTTTCCAAGTCGCTTCGTCGCGAGATGCTGCGCCGGGGTTGGCTGCGAACAAGACTAGTGACGATCGCCAATGGTGTTGCCGAGCAGGAGCCGATCTTCGCCATCGATCGGATCGAGCAATCGAGTTGGACGTTGGGTATGGTTGCATTGATACGTCCTCGCAAGGGGATCGAAGTTTTGCTGCAAGCATTTCGGGAAGTGTTGCGATCGAATCCCGAGGTAAGGTTAAACGTGATCGGTAGCTTTGAAACGCCGGAGTACGAGTCGCAGGTTATCGCCTTAACTAAGGAACTCGGAATTGAGTCGGCGGTCCGATGGAAGGGATTTACGCGGGACGTCAATAGTGCGATCCGGGAGTTGGATGCATTGGTCCTACCGAGTCTGTTTGGCGAGGGCATGCCGATGGTGGTACTGGAGGCCCTAGCTGTTGGTGTGCCGGTGGTTGCAACGCGAGTGGAGGGAACCCCTGAGGTCATTCGCGACGGACGCGAGGGATACCTAGCAGAGCCATCGAACCCGCAGAGCCTCGCGAGAACGATCGAGCGGCTGATATCAGACAGGCATGCCTGGTGCCGCATGAGCCAGCAGGCATGGAACCGACACCAAGAATCATTCTCGGATGTTCGGATGGCCCAGCGCGTAGCGCATACGTATAAAAAAATCTTGCGAGAAGACGACCGTCGTTGATTTCCTTAAGACCCCCTTACGGAGGTGTGTCCGTCGAGAATGTCAAATACATCGCCAGCAGGAGCTGGGACGACGTGACCCCGAGCGACGAAACTCACTCTCCGAAGAGATCCGCGAACGCGTCGTCGATTGCGTCGCGGTCACGAGTTCGCAGATCCAATTCGACGGTCCCTTCAATCAATTCGTCCTCTTCATCGGTCAGGCTCGCCAAGTAGTCCGCGAGCGACATCTGAGCTGAGGACCAACTTGCGTTCGTCAGCGGTTGAGCGGCGTTTGCAAGCGTCGATACCCTACTGC